>JAPKZC010000181.1:0-1948 GCA_026394025.1 Candidatus Solibacter sp. | reverse complement strand
TGGCGCGCGGCGGCGGGCGCCGGAAGCGTGTTCCGCGGCGTGACGGCGCGCAATCAACTGCTTTGGGGCGATGGCGGGCGCATCGTATTTCCCTGGGAGGCCGATGGCTGGACGCACCTGTATGCAATCCCGGCGGGGGGCGGCAAGGCGGCGCTGCTTACGCCGGGGGCGTTCGAGGTGGAGGATGTGGCGCTGCTGCCGGGCGGGCGCGAAGTGGTGTACTCCAGCAATCAGGGTGACATCGACCGGCGGCATCTGTGGAAGGTGGCGGTGGGCGGCGGCACGCCGGACGCGCTCACTTCGGGACAGGGAATCGAATGCGTTCCGGCGCCAACCAGCGACTCCAATGCGGTGGCGTTCCTAGCGGCGGATGCGCGCCATCCCATGCATCCCGCAATTCGTGTGGGCGCCGAAGTGCGCGATCTCGACCCGGCAGCGATTCCGGCCGATTTTCCCACGGGGCACATGGTGACGCCGCAAGAGGTGCTGTTTTCCGCGGGCGACGGACTGCAACTTCACGGTCAACTATTTCTGCCGCCGAAGCCGGTGGCGAACCGGCGCTCTTCCGCGGTGGTGTTCTTCCACGGCGGCTCGCGGCGCCAGATGATGCCCGGCTGGCACTACATGTATTACTACTCCAACGCCTATGCGATGAATCAGTACCTGGCGAACATGGGCTACGTGGTATTGAGTGTGAACTATCGCAGCGGCACGGGCTACGGCATGGAGTTTCGCGAGGCGTTGAATTATGGCGCGAGCGGCGGCACGGAGTACAACGATGTGCAGGGCGCGGGCATCTACCTGCGCGGACGGGCGGACGTGGACCCGGCGCGCATCGGCGCGTGGGGCGGGTCCTACGGCGGCTATCTGGTGGCGATGGCGCTGGCGCGCGCCAGCGATCTGTACCAGGCCGGCGTGGATTTTCACGGCGTCCACAACTGGGCCACGGAGTTGAATATTCCGGTGACCGAGCCGGATTACAAGCTCGCGTTCGAAAGCTCCCCGATGGCGTTCGTCAAGACGTGGCGCTCGCCGGTGCTGCTGATTCACGGCGATGACGACCGCAGCGTGCAGTTCAACCAGACCGTGGTGATGGCCGCCGCACTGCGCAAGCAGGGGGTCGAAATGGAGGAAATGACGATCCCCGACGAGGGTCACGATTTCCTGCTGTATCGCAGTTGGAAAGCCGCGTACGAAGCGTCGGTGCGATTTCTGGAACGCCACCTGAAGTAGCGGCGGCCCCGATTTGATCGGGCTGGGATGTACCAGTACGGTTCAGGCTTGCGCCTAGGTACAATCCGCCGCATCATTGGGTGGAAAGAAGTGAAACCAATCGTGCGATGGATCGTTCCTGTAGTAGTATTGCTTGCCATGCCCTGTTTCTCCGAAGAGATGGGGCGGGTTCCCTGCAACGCGCAGAATCGGGGTCGTTTTTGGCCCGAACAGGCCAACACCGACCCCGCCGTTGCCAGACAAGCGGGGCGCTGCGGCGAACTCCAGATGTGTTCCCTGCGGGTCTGGAAATATGGCTGGCAACCGCTCACGGTCCACATCGGCAGGCTTGGCCAGGCGGGGAAACGTGAAATCCCGGGCTGTTCCCGGAAAACACCACAAGCTTTAGAACGTGAAACTGAAGAGCAGGTAGGTCGTCCTTAGCGCCGTCAGGTATCCGGACTGACGAAGATACGCTCCAGGGAAGAGGTATCCGTAACCGCCGTAGACGCGCCAGTGCTCCGAGCGGGTGTAACTGGCCGAGACGAGCGCATGAGAGCCCACGTCGGCTGCGTCCGCAGCGGCATTCCGCACCAGGTACTGGTCGCCCCCGGGGTACAGCCCATCGTTGACACTGGCCAGGCGGAAGAGCCGGTAGCCCCCGTAGACGGTCCAACGTTTGGTAATCGGCATTTCGACACCAAGGGCAGGGTAGCGGATGTTGCGCCAGGCGATG
>JAPKZC010000247.1:4870-6254 GCA_026394025.1 Candidatus Solibacter sp. | reverse complement strand
ACGGATCCTGTACACCCGCTGGGAATACGTCGATCGAGACGTGAAATGGCGGCAGAAGCTGTGGACGGTGAATCCGGACGGCACGCAGGTGCAATTGTATCACGGCAACACCATCCGCGATCCGGCGGTGGTCTGGCAGGCGCGCGAAGGACTCGGCGCCGTCGCGCTCCAGCAGCATCGGCCGGCCGCCGCGGTGCAACACTTTGAGGCAGCAGTCAACCTTCTGGAGAAGACCCGTTCGGATGTCTCCGGCGCCGAACTCAGGCTGGCGTTTCTGACCCAGCGAATCAGCCTGTACCAGCAGTATGTCGAGACTCTGGTCGACCAGGGGGAGAGCGGCCGCGCGCTGGCCGTGGCCGATTCCAGCCGCGCCCAGGTGCTGGCCGGGCACGCGGGCTCAGTTACGGGCGGTCGCCTGCCTGCCGAGGCCTTTCGCGGCATCGCCCGGCAGAGCGGCGCCCTCCTGCTCTCCTACTGGTTCGGGGCCGCGTGGTCTCACGCGTGGGTGGTGAATGCGCGGGAAGTCCACCACGTGGAACTGCCGCCGGCGGCGCAAATCGAAGCGCTGGTGCGCGAATACCAGGACGCCATCGAGCGGCGCCTGGCCGATCCATTGCGCACGCGGATCCCCGCCGGCGAGCGCCTCTACGAGTTACTGATCGCGCCGGTCCGCGCGTGGATACCGGCCGGGTCGCATGTCATTCTGGCGACTGACGGGGTACTGCACGGCCTGAATCTGGAAGCTTTGCCCCAGCCGCCCTTGCAGCCGGGATCCGCGCCCCGGTACTGGATCGAGGACGTGACCGTGGGCATCGCGCCTTCGCTGGGGCTGCTGGCGGAACGCCCGGCCCGCGCTTCGGCGGCGCGCCGGCTGCTGCTGCTCGGCGACCCGACCTTGACCGATTCGTCTTTCCCGCGACTGACGCACGCCCCGGGTGAAATGGAGAGCGTCACGAGGCGCTTCGGCGGCCGGGACCAGGTCGTGCTGGCCCGCGAGGCAGCGACACCGGAGGCGTACCGCGCGGCCGGGCCGGGCGGCTTCTCCGCCATTCACTTCACCGCCCACGCCCTTGCCAATAGGGAGAGCCCGCTCGATTCCGCAGTCCTGCTTTCGGGCGGCAAGCTATACGCGCGCGAAGTCATGGACGTCCCGCTGACCGCCGATCTGGTGACCGTTTCCGCCTGTCGCGGGGTGGGGCTGCGCACCTACTCCGGCGAAGGGTTGGTCGGGTTTGCCTGGGCGTTTCTCCGCGCCGGTGCGCGCCACGTCATCGCCGGCCTGTGGGACGTGAACGATCAATCCACCGCCGCCCTCATGGACGTGCTCTATCGCGAACTGGCCGCCGGCAAGCCCCCGGAAGCCGCCCTGCGCGCCGCCAAGCTA
>JAPKZC010000247.1:1470-4792 GCA_026394025.1 Candidatus Solibacter sp. | reverse complement strand
TCATTGCGTCGCCCGGCAACCTGCGCAAGCCCTACTATTGGGCACCCTTCCAGCTCTACACCGTCACGCGTGTAAAAAACCAATCGGAGCCGCGACTGTAAGACCCTTCTTGCCAACCCGTGAATCCCGCTCCTCCGTGCAGCTTGTCTTTGGTTTTCTCTGCGCTTATCTCTGCGGTCTCCGCGTCTCTGCGGTGAAAACGCATTCCTGTATGGTTCCGGCTGTGCCGGGTAAGAGAACGGTGGTTCAATTCAACCGCTCCCCTGCGGTCGAGGTTCTGATTGAAGCAGTTCTCGGGCTAAAATAGATCCGTCATGACACGCCGTGAAATCCTCGCCGCCGCGCTCGCCGCGCCGCTCGCCAAAGCTGCTCCCGCCAAAATCCCCATCGGGGTCACCGATTGGAACCTGCGTCTATCCGCCCAACCGGAGGCCATTCCCCTTGCCGCCCAACTCGGCTTCGACGGCATCCAAATCTCCTGTGGCCGCCGCCTGGTCGACGATAAGATGCCGCTGGATAATCCCGAAGTCATCGCCCGCTGCCTTGTGCTCTCCAAGCAGCACAAAATCTCCATCCACGGCACTTGCGCCGACCGCCTCCACGAGAACGGTCTCAAGAGCGACCCGCTCGCCGTCCGCTGGGTTCGCGATTCCATCCGCCTCACTCACGCGATTGGCACCCGTGTCCTGCTTCTGCCGTTTTTCGGCAAATGGGCGATCTTGACCCGCCAGGAGATGGACTATACCGGCGACGCGCTGCGCGAACTCGCGCCGGAAGCCGAAAAAGCGGACGTCGTACTTGGCCTGGAGAACACCAACTCCGCCGAAGACAACGTCCGCATCATGGATCGCGCGCGCTCCAGAAACGTCCAGGTCTATTACGATGTCGGTAACTCCACCAACAACGGCTTCGACATCTTGAAGGAAATCCGCTGGCTCGGCAAGGACCGCATCTGCCAGATCCACCTGAAGGACAACCCCAATTACCTCGGGGAAGGCAAAATCCAGTTCGTCCCCGTCATGGCTGCCATTCGCGAGATCGGTTTCAGCGGCTACGCCGTTCTGGAAACCGACTCCAAATCGCCCGCCACCCTGGAAGCCGACATGCGCAAGAACCTGGCCTACGTCCGCGGACTATAGGGGACGCGTATTGCGGGGAAACCACTCCCTACTTAAGGGAGCGTCCCCTTGTCTAGCGCCTGTTGCCCGTTTTGGCCGTCTGGCCGGCGCGGATCGGTACTATCGCCGCACCGGTGGCCAGCGAACCCGGCAGCGGCGCCAGCGAGCTATCGACCATGCGGGCCATCACATAGGCCGGCATATTCTCGGCGTCTTTGAAGAAGGTGAGGGTGCCGGCCGCCGGGCTGAAATCCACGCGCAGCAGGTCTCCGCCGCGCATTTGCCCAGTCGCGATCAGGTTGGACAAGGGATGAACCAGGTGCCGGTCCACCGCGCGCTTGAGGTGACGGGCGCCGTATTTCATGTCGGTGCCTTCCAGCAGCAGGAAGTCCTTGGCCTCCTCCGTCAGGGTGAAGACGAACGGCGCTGCGCTGGCTGCGTTAAAGATACCCTGCTGCACCATATTCAGCTCGGTTGTCAGAATTTTACGCAGTTCCGGCGCGCCGAGTGGGTGAAATACCACGGTCTTGTCGATGCGGTTCATGAATTCGGGTGAGAACTTGCGCCGCGCCGCCTCCAGTCCGGCGCGCATCACCTTGCCTCCGAGGGACTCATCCACCACCCCCGCCGCGTGTCTGTTCTCCCTATCGCCGGCGGCGAAGCCGAGGTTCGGTCGCAAGATCGAGCCCATCTCGCCGGCTCCCAGGTTGCTGGTCATAAAAATCAGCGCCCGCGAGAAATCCACCCGCCGGTTGTCGCCCAGCGTCAGGGTGGCCTTGTCCAGGATTCCCAGCAGGAGATTCCACAACGAGTCGCTGGCCTTCTCGATCTCGTCGAACAGCACGAAGCTCAACTGAATCTTGTCGGTGTGATACTGATCGAGGACTTCCTGGCTCAGCAGGGGGTGGGTTTCGCGATGCCCAAGGTATCCCGGGGGCGAACCGATCAGCTTGGCGATCTCGTGGCTATGTTGAAATTCCGCACAATCGATTTTGATGACGGCGCGGGCATCGCCCGCCAGGCTTTCCGCCGTGGCTTCCACCAGGCGCGTTTTGCCGGAACCGGTCGGTCCCAGGAACAGCAGGCTGCCGATCGGCCTTCCGGAACTGGACATGCCGGCCAGGTGGGTTTGATAAACATCGACGATTTCCTGAATCGCCTCGTCCTGGCCCACTACCCGCTTCCGCAGATCCCCGTCCAGTTTCTCAGCCTCAAAGCCGGTCTGGGCTGGATTGAGTTGTTGGTTCAGGCGCCCCATCGGTGTTCTCCCTTCAACATTACAAGGTGCACCCGGAATGCCAGATGTCTGAAGTTTAATGTGAATTTGTTTAGCTGCCGGGTATTCCGGTGCGGAAGGTCACTTGCCGGGGCGCGAAGGGCGGATTTCTACCCGGCTGACCATCGTGCGGGCCGGCATCCGCAACACCATCGACACGGCTTCGGCGACGTCCTCGGGCGCGATCATCCAACTCGTGTCGGCGGATCGGGGTTTCCCCGGAGTACCCGAGAATTCCGTATCGACGCTGCCCGGCATGATCGAACTGACCCGCACGTTGTCGTGCCGGTGGTCGAGCATAAGAGCCTCCGTGAAACCGTTGAGGCCGAACTTCGATGCGTTATAGCCCGCGCCGCCGCTGAAGGCATTGCGTCCTGCCAGGCTGGAGATGTTGACGATGAATCCGCCACCCCGCCGCGCGAAGCGGGCCAGCGCCTCGTGCGCGCAGTAGAAAGCCCCGTTGAGATTGACGTCGATGTTCAGGTGCCACTCCTCCGCCGTCATCTCCCCCACCTTCTTGAAGCGCCCCTGACCCGCGTTGTTGACCAGGATGTCGAGCCCGCCGAACTCGCCGTCCACCGCGGCGAACAGCGCCCGTGCGCCTTCCACCTGGCTGATATCGGCCACCGCTCCGAAAACCCGGCCCATACCAGCCATCTCTGCAACGGCCCGATCGACCGGCGCCTGGGTGCGCCCGCATATCGCTACGCCGGCGCCATCGAGCAGCAGGCGTTCGGCGATCGCGCGGCCAATGCCCCGCGTGCCCCCGGTGACGATGGCGATCTTGCCCTTGAGTGAGTCCATGCCTGCATTCTATCGCGCCGAACCCCATGTTATAGTGTTGCCATGCCAACCGGCTATATCCCGATTTTCATTTTCTTGGCACTTGCGATTTGCTTTCCCGTGGTCCTCATCGTGGCTGCCAGGC
>JAPKZC010000247.1:0-1357 GCA_026394025.1 Candidatus Solibacter sp. | reverse complement strand
TCTTCTTATACCCCTGGGCTGTAAGATATCGCCAGTTGCAATGGTTCGGCGTGGCCGAAGTAGCGGTGTTCCTGGTTATCCTGGCGGTCGGTTACATTTGGGCGTATAAGAAGGGGGCTCTCGAGTGGGTCTAGTCCACAAACATGCCGTTGCTCTGGCTGCGGCGGGTGTCTTCTGCGCGGCTGGTCTCAACGCCGCTCCCCGATTGCGCCTGGTTTCGTCCACCGTCGGCCCGGTATCCATCGCCCAGGGCGCGAACGGCGCTACCCAAAGTGTGGAGGCCTATAACCTGGGCGATGGATCACTGAACCTGGCCCTCTCTTCGTCCGTGCCTTGGATTGTTCGCACCAGTGGATCGCCGTTTTCCGGTTCCGAGCGTGCGTGTTCCTCGCGCCCGGGTGTCTGCACTCCCCTCTATTTCGCGCTCACCACTTCCGGTCTGGCCGCTGGAACCTTCACCGGCATTTTGACCGTGAGCGACCCCAACGCCGTCGATGCGCCCCAGACCATCACCGTCACCGTACAGATCGGCGGATCCGTACCCGCAAGCCTCGATGTCTACGTCGCTCCCGGCGGCACCCGCGACCTGGGCTTCTCCACCAACAGCCAGCTCGGCGCCACCGTCAGAACCAACGACGGCGGCCCGTGGCTCTCGCTCTCTCTCGATGGCACCGGCTCCTTCCGCTTCTCGTATCCTTATCGGGTCAGCTTCGCGCCCGCAGCCGCCATGGGGCAGGGCACCTACAACGCCACCATTACCACTTCCGGCTCCAGCGTCACAGCGGACAACAAGACCATCCCGGTCACCATGCGAGTGACCCCGCAGCGTCGACTACGTTCCGGAGCGCTTCATCGCGGAGGCCATCGTCGAAGGCTTCGCCGGCATGGGGGTGGCGGGGCGGAAGATGCTCCTGGCCCGCGCCGCCAAAGCCCGGGACATCCTCCCAGAGGGGCTCCGGGAGCTCGGGGCCGAGGTCGACGTGGTCGAGGCCTACCGCACGGTGAAACCCCGGGAGGGATCGAGGCGACTCAGGGAGCTCCTTTCAGAGGCCTCCGTGGACGCCATCACCTTCACGTCCAATGCCGCTGCCTACGCCGGTGCCCTCGGCGATACCACCTCCCTCACCGTGCCGGTCGATCTCGAAGTGGTCAGTGCCGGCCCTCCCGTACTCGATTTCCAGGGAGTGCAGGACAACGCTACCTTCGTTCCCGGTGACCCGGTGGCGCCGGGCGATATTGTCGCCGTCAAAGGGCAGCAATTGTCCGCCAAGGACGGAACCCAGGCAGGCGCGCCGCCCATTGCCACGCAGCTCACCGACACGCAAGTCCTCTTCAATGGCCAGCCCCTGCCGCTGTA
>JAPKZC010001076.1 GCA_026394025.1 Candidatus Solibacter sp. | reverse complement strand
GAACGGCATTTGCTTGGAATCAATGATGTACCACGGCGCGTCGCCGCCGGTGTTCGCCGGGTCGGAGAATAAGGCGAGGCCGCCGATGTCGCGTGCGCCGTCGTTGAAATTGCATGCGACCGCCGCGGCCTTGGGCCGGGCTCGACTATTGATGAACCGCTCCACCGGTCCCGCCGTGGTGACCACCGACATCGTGACGGGCAACGGAACCATGCGCGCGCTCAACCCGGCGTAGCCACCGTTCACCGCGCCGCCGGGTTCGCCGGGCATCGGCGTTCGATTCAGCACCAGGTCATTGTCGCCAGCCGTGAAGCGCGCCATCCAGTCAATGGTGAAACCGCCGTCCGCCGCGGGCGCGGAGACCCGCAACTCGCGGAGTTCCGTTATCACGGTTTCGCCGGAAGGCTCCACGTAGCGGAGCTTCAGGCGGATGGTGGCCCGCCCGTCCGGCTGAGTCTCAATCGTCGGCGAGTCCCAGCGGGTTCTGCCCTGCGCGCTGCCGGTGGTGCGGTCTTCCTCCCAGTAGTTCACATGGCGGGCGTCGTTGGTGCGATCGATGTATTTCCAGGAGAACCACAGTGCGTAATGCCACGGATGGTCCGCGGGTTTGAAGTTGGTCAGGGGCTTGTTCCCGCCCGGCGCCAACGGATGAAAGAACGGCTTGCCCTTGCTCGGGTCGAAGCTGAATCGCCAGAAGACATTCGTGCCATTGGCCCACGCCAGGCTTTTGTCGTCACGCTGCCATTCGCCGCGAACAGCGGTCGGCAACAAGCCAAAAGCCAGAAGCCCGATGGCCGTGGCTTTACGGAAGTAAACAAGTCTCGTCGTGTTCATGGTCACCATCATACCGGCCACAATTCATCGTTAAAGACACGATTGTCGTCCGGCGCGACCGCACTTCACTCACTTCGCTTGCAGCTTCAAGATGGTGATTGAATACGGCGGGAACTCGCGCGTGAAGTCAGCGCCAAGGCCGTCCACTTTCTCCGTGCGCGGGACAACCTTGTTCGGCTCGGTGAGGGAGTTCGTGGCGTCGAGGCTGTCTGCGGCCAGGACGACGGCCTCGCCCTTGGCGCTGACGGATTTGGCGCCGCTCAGTTTGACCATGATGGGGCGCGCGGAGCCGGAGCAATTCACCACTTTGAGATAAATCACGCCGGTCTTGCTGTCGCGAGTGGCGTCGAAGAAGACTTCGCGAATCTGCTGCGCAGGTGCCGCCGCGCCGCCGCGACCGCGCCGCTGCCAGGCGCGCGTCGGGATGTTCTGCGCATCCGTCGCGAGGATTTCGTCGCCATGCTGCGTGCTGAACATCTGCTGCGCGTGATACGAGGGCGAGCCGTAGCTGGTCAGCGCGTCGTAGCCAATCAGGTCGGAGCTCCACTGCATCGAACGGCCCTGACCTTCCAACCGGCTGACGTTCACGAGCAGCGGCGCGTAGCACGAGAGCAGCACGATGTCCGAGTTACGTTCCATGCAGGTCATCCAGGCGCCGTCGCCGAGGGCGCCCGACATGTTCGGGGTGGGGGAACCGACGCGCGTGGCCCATTCGCCGCAGAACATCTTGGTGGGATTCGTCCGAGAGTAAGTGTCATAGCGGAACGCCTGCGCCATCATCGCCTCCATGTTGCGATAGAAATGCTCGTCCACCAGGTCCGGCGTGCGGCTCTTGACCCAGCCACTTTGGGGTTGTTCATAGCCCCACGAGGAAATGACTTTGAGCTGCGGATACTTCGCCTTGATGGCGTCGTAGAACTGCGCAAACCGCCCTTCGTAGCTGCCGCTGCGGTCGAACCAATCTTCGTTTCCGACCTCGACGTATTGCATCTCGAACGGCTTGGGATGCCCGTCCTTCGCGCGCTGCGCGCCCCACTTGGTGGTCTTGGCATCGCCGATGAGATACTCGATTTCCTCGAGGGCTTCCTGCACGTAAGGCTCGAGTCGCGGCCCCGACGGGATGACGCCGCCGCGACCGAGGCAGTAACCGGCGAACACGCCGAGCAGCGGCTCCATGTCGAGGTCCTCGCACCACTCGGCGAATTCGAGCAGTCCAAAGCCGTCGGTGGACCAATAACCCCACGGGCTCGGATGGCCGGGGCGCTGTTCGACCGGGCCGATGGTTTCCTTCCAGTTGAAGCGCTGAGTGAAGGCATTGCCCTCAAGATAATTTCCGCCGGGGAAACGGAGGAACTTGGGCTTCATCGCCGCCAGCAACTCCATGAGGTCGGCACGATTGCCGTTCTCGCGTTTCTTGTAAGTGGGCGGGAAGAGCGAGACGTTCTGGAGCCAGATGGTGCCGGGCGTGGTGGTGGTGATGACGAAGCGATTCTCTTTCGAAGGCTGGACATTCTTGGTCTTCAAAGTGACTTCGTATTTCTTCCATTGGTCGGAAATCTTCGAGACGGTGGCGGTGGCAACGGGGATGGTTGTTTCACCCAGGAAGACCGATGTTCCCGGCGACGTTCTGACACCCACTTGGTTCGAACTGACAACGTGAACCAGGCTGACCGTCAGCGCGCCTTTGAAATCCTGGGCCTTGGCGAAGAACGACACGCGATAGGTCGTGTCCGGCCTCACCGGAATGCCCCAGTATCCTTCGTTGGCCACGCCAGCGGGAGAAGCCGCGGAAGCGGACGAGGCGTCGAGCTTGAGGCTGACGTTCAGGAACTCGTTCAGCGGATTGCTCGGGTCGAGCACCAGCGAGGCGCCGCCGACAGCCATCCAATATCTGGGTTTCGTGTCTGGTCGGAATGTCACTGGCAGGTATTTGCCAACCTCGTAGGTCTCAGCCGTAACCGGTGGAACGACCGCGTCCGCCTTGAAGGAGCGATTCCGAATCAGCTCGCCGTAGAGGCCGCCCTCGTAGGCGAAGTTGATTTCCTCCGTCATCAGGCCGTAGAGCATCGGGCTGACTTTGCCCGTGACTTTGCCCGCGTCAACTTGTAGCACGGTGGGGCCGCTTGGTGCGACTGGAGCAGACGCGGATTCGGCGGGCGCGGCAGGCGCGATCGCAGCAGGAGCAGGCGTCACAGCGCTGGTCTCACCGCCGGAGGCCGAAACAATTTCAATCGCGCAGATTTGCGGGTTCTCGACTTTGGGAGTGAAGGTCACCTTGATCTTGCCTTCGGTGACTTCGACAGGGACCGTCTCGACGTAAGCCTTCAACGGCCCGCCGGCCTTGACCCAGACATCGAAGTCCTTGAACTCCTTGCCTTGCACGTTAAAGGAGAACACTCGCTCGCCCGCCGCGGTGATGCCGTCGAAGGTCTCCGCGAAGTGCAGCTTGACGGTGTATTTACCGTTCGGGACCGGCCACGTGAAGGAGTCCATGCTGTAGTGTTCCGAGCGGTAAAGGTCGGGACTCTTGGTGTTGGCAATCTGGATGTCAGGCCGTGCGATGGTTTGGCCGCCCTCGAAACCCTGCTCGGCCAGCCAGGTATTTCCCTCAGCATCTTTGACCGGTTCGGACTGGCCGGCCTTGATGCGGATGATTTTTGCGGCGGGCGCAGTTGCGCTGGATGCCGTTCCGTCGCGCTTGGCCACAATGTCCTCCTTGGCAAACTCATCGACCTCGCGCGTGAACTTGATTTCGTTGCCGTTGGCCGAGAGCTTGCCCGTGTAGGTGATGCGAATCTCGTTGTCCTGGAAGTTCAGCATCTCCACGAACGAAACCGTGTCACCGTTCACCTTGCCCTCCTTCAATTCGGCTTCGCGCTTCCGGTCGCCGACTTCCGAATTGGCTTTGCCGGTCAACTTCGCGCCATCCTGCTTGAAGGTGAAGACGTAGTTCTGGTGGCCAATCTGTGAGTCGAAGTCGGATTTCCAGGTGCCGGTAACGTCGGCCGCGTTGGGCTTTGCGGCTGGCGCAGCTGTGGCGGGAAAAGGTGTCGCAGCCGTGACCTGTGCCGCGGCCATCTGCACGGGACGGTCTTGGAAGAGCAACGGTGCAAACTGATACAAGCTGCGCCGCCAGGACTGCCACTCGTGAGCTGTGTCCGGCGATACATAAAAGTAGGCGTTCACGCCCGCTGCTTTGAGCGCTTCAGTATTTGCCTTGGGATCGCCGTCGAAACCGCCCCGGACGCCGCCACGATCGCCACCCAACTCACGGCTGCCGTAGCTGATGAACACCACCTTGACCTTCTGCTTGAAGGCATCCATGTCGGCGATGTTCGTTGGCGAGATGCTGCCGCCGCTGAAGACGCCGATGTGCGAAAACTTGTCGAGGTTGGCCAGCGCGATGGAGCGAGTTTGCATGCCGCCCATCGAAAGGCCGGCCATGATCAGCCAGGGTGCGATAGTTGGCATCAATGAAGGGGATCAGGTCGTCTATGAGAACCTTGGTGAAGGCGCTGAAGTCGAACATGCGTCCGCCGGGACCACGCCCGCCAGGTGCGGCGTTTGTGCTACCGGCCGGAGACGAATTGGTCGAGGAACGACCCGGACCGCCAGCGCCCGGAACGTAGCTGTTGGCCATCACGATGATGAACGGCTTCGTTTTCCCGGCGGCAATCAAGTTGTCCATGATGAGTCCGGCGTTGCCCTGGCTGCCCCAGCCGGTCTCGTCCTCGCCGCCGCCGTGTTGCAGATACAACACGGGATAGCGCTTGGTCGCATCCTTTTCATAATCCGGCGGCGTGTAAACGAAGCAGCGCAACGTGGCGCTGGCGCTCTTGGATGGATAGAGAACCTGCCGCAACTGGCCATGCGGCACGTCTTTGACCGCATAGAAATCCTGGTCCTTGGCCGACACTTCGACGCCGCTGCCCCACCGGCTGCCGCCGAAAAAATACAGACTGCCGGGGTCCGGGACTCCGGCCCCATCGACCACAAGTTGGTAGTAATGGAACCCTTCGTCCTGCGGTCGCGTGACGCCCACCCACGCGCCGTCGCTTCCCTTGGTCAGCGGGTAGGTTGCGCCACCGAGAAATTGGAGGCCGACGTTCGTGGCCTGCGGCGCAACGAGTCGGGCGCGCACACGGCGCTCGGAGTTGACTTGCGGAAATTGTTTGCCCGGCTGGTTCAGCGACGACGGCTTGAAGTCCTCCACTGGCGGCGGGTCCGTTTGAGCCAGGCAAACGTGGCTCGCGAGAATTACTGGAAATGCGAGGCGTGTGAGTTTGGTGTTCATAAAGTGGGAAGTGGTTTTACGAGCCAAGTCAGTTTGGTTGGGTGGGCTTCTTGGCCTTCTTCGACTCAGCGATGACGGCGTGAAAGGCGGGCTTGGGTTGGTTATTGCCGTCGAAGAGCAGAGGTTTGCCGTTGGCACGCCAGGAGTTCGCGTCATTCGGTCCCCAGAACGTGACCACCTCAACGGACTTGTCGTGCTTCAAGAAGGCCCGGAAGAGTCCCGCGTAGGTGTCGGCGAGTTTACGGTCGGCGTCGCTGACCAAGCCGCCTTGGGTGGTCGCAGCGTTGTCGGCAATGTCCGCGCCGAAACCGCCCTGCCCGCCCTGCGCGCTGTTGACGTCAAGTTCCGTGATGTGGATGGGCAGGCCGAGCGTCGCGAGTTCCGTCAATTCCTGATCCATCGTCTCGAAGGTGGTGGAGACGTAGAGATGGGCTTGTGATCCGATGGCGCCGATCGGCACCTTTTGTTCCTGCAACGACTTGACCAGCGTGACGAACTTGCGGCGCTTGGCTGGGTTCTCCAAGCCGTATTCGTTGTAGCGAAGGATCGCAGCGGGGTCCGCCTCGTGAGCGTATTCGAATGCCTTCGCGATGAAATCCGGCCCGATGGTTTCCAGCCACAGAGAGTCGCGCAGGATGTTGGTGCCGTTGTCCGCGACGGCTTCGTTGACGACATCCCAAACCTTGATCTTTCCCTTGTAGCGGCCAACGACGGTGTGAATGTGGTCGCGCATTCTCTGGAGCAATTCCTCGCGCGATGCTCTCGGCCCTGTGTAACGGCCAAAAAAAGCCGCCGCCAAAACAGGGGCCAAACCGCCCGCGCCCAAACCGGTTTGTCCCGGCGGCGTTCGTGTTGGCGAAGGAGACTGGTCGAGCGCTGGTGACTCCGGGTGGCGGCGGATTCGTGCCGGCGAAGACCCAAGTGGGAGTTTGCGAATGCCACACGAGGGTGTGCCCCACCAGATACATGTTGTTGTTCACGCCGAAATTCACGAAGTCATCGGCGGCGCGAAAATCATAGCCGTCCGCACCGGGACGTGGGTGGAGGAGCGCCCATTTCATCTCGTTCTCCGCGACGAGTTGATTGAACTGGGCGTTGACCAGCGCAATGTCCTGCCTGGCCTGCTCCGGGCTTCGGCGAAAACCGGTGCCGGTCGCAACGGAACGGTTGATGGCTGTGCCAATGCGGAAGTGGTCTTTGAAAGCGTCCTTCAGCGC
>JAPKZC010000005.1:1474-1967 GCA_026394025.1 Candidatus Solibacter sp. | reverse complement strand
GAGCCGCGACCGTAAGGAAGCGGTTTCCCGAAATACGAGACCGTATCAGTGAAACGGTGTACTTAGCTCCACAGCCGGTCGACCGACCGTTCCCGGTTCCACTCCGGGGTCGGCTCAAAGTAGCCCGGCTCGCCCAGGTGCTGCTTCACCACGGCTTCGTTGAGCGTGACGCCGAGTCCCGGTTTGTCCGGGACAGCGATGAAGCCCTTGTTCAGAACCGGCTTCTCCACGCCTTCCACCAGGTCGCTCCACCAGGGGAGATCCACCGAATGGTTTTCCATTACCAGGAAATTCTCGGTGGCGGCGGCGCAGTGTACACTGGCCATGGCGGCGATGGGCGAACCCGCCATGTGCAGCGCCATGGCTACGCCCATTTCCTGCGCGGCGTCACCAATCTTCTTAGTTTCCAGAATGCCGCCGGAAGTGGCCAGGTCGGGCTGAATGATGTCCACCGCGTGCGTCCGGCACAACTCGATGAAGGGCTCCTTCAAAT
>JAPKZC010000005.1:0-1409 GCA_026394025.1 Candidatus Solibacter sp. | reverse complement strand
CCACGGCGTCAGAGATCTTCCTGAGCAGGTCGGCGTGCTCCCAGGGAACCATGTCCTCCAGCCACGAGAGGTTGTACTTGGTCAACGCCTTGCCCAGGCGGATGCAACTGTTGACACCGATATGCCCGAAGTGGTCGGCGGAAAGGGGAACGTCCATGCCGGCGCCTTCGCGGACCATCGCCACATAGTTGCACATCAGTTCGATACCCTTGTCGGTGACCTCCATGCCCGTGAACATGTGCTGCGTGTTGGCCGCATAGGCGAGGTTGGTGCCCAGCGGCATGGTGACGGCGCCCGGCACGTTCGCCACCATGTCCACGCCCAGGTCCATCTTCAGCCAGGTGAACCCCTGCTCGCGCCGTTCCTTCATGCGCTGGCCGAATACTTTGGGGTCGCGCACCTGCGGGGTATCGGCATAGCAGCGGATCTTGTCGCGGAACTTGCCGCCCAGCATCTGGTGAACCGGCACGTTGTAGGCCTTCCCGGCAAGATCCCACAGCGCCATCTCCACCGCGCATACCCCGCCGGCCTGCCGCGAATGTCCGCCGAACTGCTTGATCTTGCGGAACACCTTATCCACGCTGCACGGGTTCTCGCCCATGATCCGGCTCTTCAGCATGAGGGCGTAGTTCTTGCTCGCCCCGTCGCGCACCTCGCCCAGGCCATACAGGCCCTGATTGGTATCGATGCGGATGATCGGCCAGTTGCGGCCGATGGTAAGGACGCGCATGTCCGTGATTTTCAAATCGGACGGTTTGGAGTTGGTGTTGACATTCTGGGGCAGCGCCTCCAGCACCTGATTCCCCCAAAAGCCGACGCCAACTGCGCCAGCCGCGCCGCGGAGAAAAGACCGGCGGCCATGCACGTTTTTATCTTTAGATGACATTCCTGAACCTCTCTTAAACCCGGAGTGGGCGCGTAAGACCTGAAATGCCACGTGTACAACACTTCACTCGCCGTGACAAGCATTCCGTGGTTCTATACCTGAATATCTTTAGTCCCCTTGTGGTGGCCGGTGCCATGTAATAGAATCGCAAGCAATGGCGGGAGTTGCCGAAATCGTCCGAATTGCGAGATAGTCTGCTGCCCGATTGCTTCCGGGCGGCCCGGTGGAATCCCCGCGCTTAGAAACGAGGTATTCACATGCGTTTATCGTTTGGCAGGGGTATCACTGCTTTCCTGCTGATGGTCCTTCCGCTGTGCGCTCAGATTGACAACGGCAACATCACCGGCCGTGTCACCGACCCCAGCGGCGCCGTAATTGCCGGCGCCCAGGTGACCGTCACTCAAACCGCGATGAACTTTGAGGCTGTCGCGCAGACCAACGAGGAGGGCATCTACCGCGCGCAATCCCTGCGCCCCGGCCCGTACCGCGTCAGCGTGACCGCCGCCGGTTTCAAGAACCTGAT
>JAPKZC010000613.1:482-2047 GCA_026394025.1 Candidatus Solibacter sp. | reverse complement strand
GTCGGCGGGGATCGCAAACAATACTCGCGCTGGACGACGCAACCAGCGGACTGGTATGCGCAACTGCTGAAGCGGTTCGGTCAGGAAGGGCTGGCGTTCCAGGGCTCGCTCACGCTGCTGCGACTGGGCAGCCTACTGAAGAAGATGAACGTGGACCTGGAGGCTATCAAAGGCGGCGCCGAAACGTTCAACAACATGCTGTGGAACAACCAGGTCCAGGCGAGTCCGCAAGACTGGACGCTGCAATACAACGCACGCAGTTACGCGGCGATCGTCGCGGGCAAGATCAAGACCACGGGTTGGGCTTACGGCGAGAAACCCGGCGGTCCGTACCACGCGGGGCCGATGTTCAATCCGCTGCACTCCACAGTGCAGGAGGCGGTCATTGGCCTGGCGCAGGAAATCGCGGAACGCTACGCGCGGTTCCCGGCGTTCAAGGGCATCTCGTTCAACCTCTGGCACGCGACCATTCTGTGGTTCGCTTCACTCCACTCCGGTTATGACGACTATACGGTGGCCCTTTTCCAAAAGGAAACCGGCATCGCCGTGCCCGTGGACGGGAAGTCGCCGGAGCGATTCGCCAAACGCTACGAGCACCTCAATTTCCACTGCCAGCCCGCCTGGATCGAGTGGCGCTGTCAGAAGATCCGGGACCTGATCCGCCGCATCCGCGATGTGGTGGTGGCGGCGCGCCCGGACCTGCGGGTAACGCTGACCCTGTGGGACGAGACGACAGTGCCGCAGTTGCGTGGCTTTGCGAGCGCGGCGACTCAACTCCATGCCCGCCCGACCACGGCGGAGCTTTATCGCGAGGGCGGCCTGGACTTCCGCCTCTACGAAAACGAGCTGGGCATAGAGCTGGATCTGGGCTGTGGCAACCCCCGCGACCGCGGCGGCCATCCGCCCCACCCGGCGGACGGGCTCAATACGCCGATCGAGTCCGCCTGCATGTATCGGGACCACGACTTCCTGGACGCGGAGACGCTGGGCGTGATAGCAGCGCAAGCGCGGCCCGGCGCATTCATCTTCAACTGCTGGGTCGAATCATGGGGCGAGCACAAGTGGTTCGCATCCGAGCCGGACGATGCGCAGGCAAAGGAACTGGCGGTCATGGACGGCAAACCCGCCGAAGGCATCTTTCGAATTAACTCGATCTATCCGCCGGACGGCTTCTGGTGGGACTCGCAGTTGCGCATCACGCCCGCATTTCCCGCCGGCGTGCACTTTCTCGAACCCTACGCCCATGCCGTGGCGGAACTCGACGCCCTGCGCGTTACGCGCGGCGGACTCTTCCTCGACAAGGCGCACAGCGAGGAACTCCGGCGCTTCGCCGCCGCCTATCGCGCGCTGCCGCGGAGGAAATTTGAAACCGTGGGCGGCACGACCGATCCGGTCGCTGTCCGCACGCTCGCGCAAGACGGCAAACGCTACTTCTACCTGGTCAATCGCGATTACTACCCGGTGCGCGTCGAACTCTCCTTCGACCGCTCGCCAGGAAAGGTGCAGGATCTGGCCACGGGTGAAAGCCTGCACGCCGCACGCCGCTGGGAAATCGCGCTGGCACC
>JAPKZC010000613.1:0-456 GCA_026394025.1 Candidatus Solibacter sp. | reverse complement strand
GACGGCCGGAAAGCGTTGACCGACCTGGACGCGGCGCGCGCCGCTGGCCGAATCTTTCCCGGCATGGACGAGATGCGCCGCGATATCGAGCGCGCCATCGCCGCACAACGTCTGGCGTGGCTGCGCCGGGCCCTGAGCAGCTACGTCGTCCGCAAGTGCCGCGAAAGTGCGGCAGCTTAAGGTGTGGCAGATGGGGCCGAGCCGTCCGTAGTGAGCCTTTCTGGCTTCAATGAACTGAAATGAAAACGAGGGCAGCCCTTTGGAATGCGGTCTGCGCAACGCTGCTGCTTGCTTCAATGATCGCTGCCGCGGCAACCAATGCCGGAGAGACACCCGCAGTTCGCATCTCGCCGCTCCACTTCCGCCCGAGGACGGACAAAGCCGGCGACGCGATTGCCTTCTACTGGCAAGGGCAGCACCACGTTTATTACCTTCATGACAGTAAATGGGATCACA
>JAPKZC010000678.1 GCA_026394025.1 Candidatus Solibacter sp. | reverse complement strand
GCATGGAAGCCCGGGGCTGCTGTCGAATCCGTGAACGCCCGGATTTTGTGCCGTGTCGGCCCGCCCAGCACCCGGTAGACCGGCGCCTGGCATGCCTTCCCGAGTATGTCGAGCATCGCCATATCGAGCGCACCGGCCAAAGGCGTGGACCCGTCGATGGCGGCGTACAGCGTGGCCGGTCTGCCGATCCACTCTTTCTCCAGCGCTGCCGCATCCCGCGCCGAAGCCTGCGCGCACTCGCCCCATCCGGTCAACCCGGAACGCGTCTTCACCCGCACCATCGCGTAGCGATTGCCCGAGACCGGTTCGCGGACCGGAAACCACCGGATCTCCGCGATGGAATGCTCTTCGCTCTTCGGCACTGCCACCGCGACTGGCGGCACAAACCCGCCGGTCAGCCGGGCCCGGCGCCGCGCGATTGCGACATTCGTAACCATTTTTCCCCAATCACAATATCACGAACCCAGCCGGAACATGGAAACCAGTTCCCCGACGCTACTCCCCCACGGGAAGCCACCTGCAGACGCACGGCACTCCAAGCAGAGCCGCGACCGTCAGGAAGCGGTTTCCGGGACTGATGCGCCAAATCCCCAAAACGGTTCAGTCCCCCGCCTGGAGCCCTTGACAAGGTCCCGGTTCGCGTCATACTGAGGCTATCGACATCGTAAATCAAGCAACTGCATTCACGCGCCGCCGCTTACTGGGGTCCGCTTGCGCCCTTGCTGCGTCATCTTTGCACGCGCAATCGCCGGCCGGCGCCATCCGCTATCGCGAGTATGCGCGCTGCCTGCCAGACTACCTTTCCGATGTCGCGGCGGACGCGTACGCCCGCCGCAACGCCCGCATCGCCAGCCTCGATACGCCGGCGGCGATTCGCGACTACCAGGCATGGGCGCGCCGCGCATTTCAACAGCTTGCGGGCGCCCTGCCG
The DNA here is from genome assembly GCA_026394025.1 of Candidatus Solibacter sp. Lineage (GTDB taxonomy): Bacteria > Acidobacteriota > Terriglobia > Bryobacterales > Bryobacteraceae > Solibacter. The sequence goes on along the minus strand of JAPKZC010000678.1, from coordinate 1,026 downwards.
GAGCGGACGCCACTGCATCTTCGCACTACCGGCGCCTTAGAGCGCGATCGGTACACCGTCGAGAAGACGGTCTATGAGAGCCGCCCGGGCCTTCTTTCAGATGGGCCACAGCGTCAATGGAAAGAGCTACGCTCTGTACCAACGTTGCTGCCAAGGGCTGGTTCAACTCGGCTACGTCGTGCTCGCGTTCGACCCCATCGGCCAAGGTGAGCGCACCCACTACCCCAAGCCCGATGGATGGCTCACCCGGCTGCGCTCCGCCACCGAGGAGCATACCGCTCCCGGACGGCAGATGCTGCTGGCGGGCGAGACCGCTACGGGCGCGCTGCTATGGGACGCCATGCGCAGCCTGGATGTACTGGCGTCGCACCCAAAGGTGGACGCCCGCCGTCTGGCTTCGACCGGCCAATCGGGCGGCGGCACCCTCACGATGATTCTGGCCGCCATGGACGATCGCCTCGCCGCGGCCGCCGTCAGTTCGGGCAATACGGAGAACTTCGCGACCAGCCCGTTTTTCGCGCCCGGCTCTTCCGACGATGCCGAGCAGGATCTGGTCGGCTCCGGCCCGCTCGCATTCGACCGATGGGATCTGTTGTGGCCGATCGCGCCAAAGCCGCTGTTGGTCGCGGTCAGTGCGCATGACTTCTTCGGCACATACTCGCCGTCGTACGAAAGCAGCGGACGCGAGGAGTTCGGGAAGCTGGCGCGCGCCTACTCCACTCTCGGCCGGGCTGACAATCTGGCGTACTTCGAATCGCCGCTGCCGCACGCCCTCTCTTATCCCATGCGGCTCGCGGTGTACAACTGGTTCGAGCGATTCCTGAATCACCGGGATACCGCTATCCAGGAGGAGCCGCCCACCAGCCCGGAGAAGGACGAAGCGCTGTGGTGCGGAGCGACCGGGAACACCATCCGCGATTTCGCCGGCAAGACGCTCTTCGCCCTGACCCGCGAGCGCGCCCGCGGCATTCGGACGCCGGACCGGCCGGCGGACCTGCGCGCGCTGCTCGGCATCGGTCCATCGGA
>JAPKZC010000769.1 GCA_026394025.1 Candidatus Solibacter sp. | reverse complement strand
CCGCCACCGAAACCGAAATGAAGGAAAAGAAGGCCCGCGTGGAAGATGCCCTCCATGCCACCCGCGCCGCGGTTGAGGAAGGCATCGTCCCCGGCGGCGGCGTCGCCCTGTTGCGCGCCGGCAAGGCCCTGGCCGATTTCAAGGTGGATGGCGACGAGCAGATTGGCGTCACCATTGTGAAGCGCGCCTGCGAAGAGCCCCTCCGCCAGATCGTCTCCAACTCCGGCACCGAAGGCGCCATCGTCGTCGATAAGGTCCGCATGAACGAGAACCCCAACTTCGGCTACAATGCCGCCACCGATACCTACGAAGACCTGGTAGCGGCCGGCGTCATCGATCCGACCAAAGTGACCCGCTCGGCCCTGCAGCACGCCGCGTCCATCGCCGGCCTGATGCTGACCACCGAAGCCATGGTCGCCGAGATCCCCGAGAAGAAGTCCGCCCCCGGCGGCGGTCCCGGCGGACACGGCCCCGAGATGGATTACTAAGCACCACCCCTTCAGTGATACTTGGCCGCGCTCCCCGAAAAGGGGGCGCGGCTTTTTTATGCGCCGCGCCGCTTCCCCAGCGTCGTCCCGGACCACGTCTCATCCACCGCGCACACCTTGTAGTCCACTAGCCCGTATGCCGACGCCATCTGGCGAATCCGCGGCAGCGTCAAATCGCTCGGCTTCGCCTACCTGCTTCTGCGTGCGAACGCCCGGCAGTTCGAACTCCTCCGGAGCGTGCAGCACGGCCACACGGGACGCCTCGCCGATGCCGAGCTTGGTCAATAACGGCGTGCCCGCGTCGCGCGGCGGCGTGGCTTCCCGCGGCGCCTGGCGGATCGCCCTCGGGATCGCCGTCTCAACCTTCGCCCAGGTGCTGTAGACCGCGTCGGGCAAGATCGCCCGCACCTGCGCGGTCTTCTCCGGGTCGCCTTCCACGAACACCAGAGGGATGGAACCCAACGATTTCTGCTGACGGAGAAGAACTCCCATGAGCTTGCCGTACGAGGGCAGCCGGGTCAGGTCGATCAGGACGGCATGCGGCGGGTCCTGGCGGATGCCGCGGAACCCGCGCGCTCCGAGGCTCATATAGGCGGCCGCCTCGAATCCCAGCATGCGCAATCGCGATGCCCGTTCGGCAGCTTCCGCCGGGTCCCTGTGAATCACCAGGACACGCGTCAAAAATCCTCCGTTTATGGGGCAGCCGATCTTGCCTTGGGGTCCCCTCCTGGGGACCTTTCCATGCGGCCCCTTCGGGCTACGCACAAAAACTCACACCCGCGCGCCGGCTGAAAGCGGCACCCCGGACGCTCCGCAGTCAGGAATGGCCGCCCCGGTTCTACGCTCGCGCCACGCCGGTCACGGGCAGCAGGCGGCTGCGAATCTGGTTCATGACGTCGGATGCCAGGAACGGCTTGCGGAGTACCGGGAAATCGTGCTCCTCGCAGAGCGCTTCCTCCTCCGGCGGCAGAATCGTCCCCGTCATCACGATCACCAGCATCTGCGGGACCGATTGCAGAAACTCCACCCCCAGTTCGACCCCGTTGCCATCCGGCAGCATGTAATCCAACAGAGCCGCGTTGGGCTTGTGTTCCTGCATCAGGCGCTTGGCCTCGGTGGCGTTTTCGGCGGTCAGCAGCGTCCAGCCGGCGTCGGCCATCAGCCGCTCCAGAAAGTGCAGCAGGTCGCGGTTGTCGTCCACCAGGAGCACCGTCGGGTGCGCCGGACCAACGGTCCCGCCGCCCTCCTGCGCGCGCAGGTTGATCTTGCCGTCCTCCCCCAACTCCGCGCGCACCAGAGCCCCCGGGTTGATCTGGTTCGTGGCCACCATGGTGGCCAGTGGTTGCGTCAAAAAACGGTGGATCGTGCGGTTCAGTTCGCGTGCGCCATATTCCGCGCTGGTGCCATGCTTGAGCAGGAATTGGCGGGTTTCGAACGGCACGTCCAGCGTGAAGCTCCGGTTGGCAAGCCGCGTGTTGACGTGGTTTTGCAGGTCCACGATGTGCTGATCCAGGATGGTCGACAGCGATTCCACCGTCAGCGGCTGGTAGGTGATGATGCAATCGATGCGGTTGACGAACTCCGGCGAAAATCGCTTGCGGACCGCGCCCAGCCCGATGCCCTGCAGCTTGCTGGTCAGATCCGAGCGGTCGCCGGAGCGCACCGACTGAAACCCAAACTCCGGATTGATCTCGCGCATCATTTCGCGTGAGCCCAGATTGCTGGTCAGAAACACCAGGCTCTTCTCGAAATTTACCGTGGAGTTGTCGCCCAGCCGCAGAACGCCCTTATCCAGCACACCCAGCAGCAGCCGCGTCATCGAAGGCGCGGCTTTTTCGATTTCGTCGAACAGCACCAGCGAAAGACTGCACTTTTCGCTGGTCACCGCATTCAGCTTCTGCTGGGTCAGCATGGGCTGGGTTTCGCGGTGCCCCAGGTATCCGGGCGGCGCGCCAATCAGTTTCGCCACTTCGTGTTCCAGTTGGAACTCCCCGCAATCCACCTTGAGAAGGTTCTTCTCGCTGCCATGCAGCACTTCAGCGAGCGCTTCGATGGTCTTGGTCTTACCGGTACCAGTAGGCCCCAGGAGGAGGAACACCCCCACCGGGCGGCCCTCCGGGGCCAGCCCGGCCTGGAACATCTGAATGTAGGGGACAATCACCCGCGTGGCCGCGGGTTGGCCGACAACCTTCCGTGACAATACCGCTGACAGATCCTCCAGCGGGCCGGCGGGTTGCTTGCGCGGCCGGATTTGCGCGCTCTTGGGCTTTTCCACGTTACTCTCCGCCTTGAGTATACCCGCGGCTAGTTTCCTAACCCGGGGGCGCGGCCGCTCTCCAGGGCGCTCAGGCTCCTTCATGAAAGACCTCTTTGCCCATCTAATTCAGCAATTTACCAGGGAATCAGCGGTGAAGCAAACTATTTCTAATGTTCGTGTGACTGGGCTCCACACCTGTCTTGTAGCACCTGGCTCAAGAACATGTATCGGCTGGTTCGTACCAAGACGATAGGGGGGTGGATTCTTGGGATGGAAACGGCACCAGATGCGACTGCTATCTGTGCCGGAAAGTAATGCGGCCCTTGGTCAAATCGTAGGGGGACAACTCCAACGTGACCTTGTCGCCCGCCAGAACCCGGATGCGGTTGCGCCGTAGACGGCCCGCCAGGTGCGCCAGAACCACGCGCTCGTGTTCCAGTTGTACGCTGAAAAGCCCGCTCGGGAACTTTTCCAACACCGTACCGGTTACTTCTATGCTGTCCTCTTTGCTCATAAACCTCCGAAAGTGAGATGGGCGGGCCAGAGGTGGTACTGCCGGTACCAACCACTGGCCCGCAACTGCCCGTTAAGCCGATATGACGTTGGTGGCCTGCAGACCCTTGGGGCCCGTCGTCACTTCGAACTCCACCCGGGAGCCTTCATCCAAGGACCGGTATCCCTCCGTTTGGATCGCCGAGAAGTGCACGAAGACGTCTTCTCCGTTCTCCCGTTGGATAAAACCGTAGCCCTTGGCTGCGTTAAACCACTTCACTGTGCCTTTTTCTTTCATCTGCCTATGTTCCTTCTTAAGGTATTACTGATCTGCACCGAACCTGCAACGCGCCCGACAACAAAAAAGGGGGCGGCGGAATGGACTCACGCAGCCCCCTCTCAAACTCTGTACGAAGCGGAAAACAAGAGTCAAATGCCTTACCATTATACAACAGGAGCCAGTTGCGTCCGCCGGCCACATTGTGACTACATTCGAGTTCTACCGTTTCCGTTTCCATTTCCGCGCCCTCGATCGGGTGCATTTTCCGCAGGGCAAGAGCGCCAACGTCGTGCGCGGCGCTTTTGGCACGGTCCTCCGCGATGCCGTGCCCCCTGAGGTCTACGCCCGCCTCTTCGAGCCCGGGAAGTCTCTCGGCGCCGCCCCCAGCGGCTTGGCCGATTGGCCGCGCCCCTTTGTCTTTCGCGTGGCCCACCTGGATGCCCTCACGGTGCCCGCCGGCGACAGCTTCTATCTGGACGCCCACGTCTTCGACCTGCACCAGCCCACCCTGGTCCACTTCCGTGCCGCGCTCAGCCGCCTGGCCGAAAAAGGACTCGGTCCCGGACGCGGGCGCGCCGAACTGGAACGTACCGAACAACTCGACATAGCCGGCGTCGCCCGGGCCGTCTGGGAAACCTCCGCTGCCCCGATCGTCGCCAGCCTTGACCCCGAGCCATCCCCGGTCCAAAGCGTGACCGTCCGCTTCCAGACCCCCACGGAACTCAAGTCAGGCGGCGGCCTCGCCGAGCGCCCGGAGTTTCCGATCGTGTTCGGCCGCCTGCGCGACCGCATCAGCACGCTGCGCGCTCTCTATGGCGCCGGCGCCCTGGACATCGATTTCAAGGGACTGGGCGAGCGCGCCACGCGCGTCGAATTGCGCCGTAGCAATATCACCTGGGAGCAGGTCAAGCGCAAGAGCGGCCGCACCGGCCAGGTCCACCCCATCGGCGGCTTCACCGGCGAGGCGGAATACACCGGCCACCTGGCCGAATTCCTCCCCTGGCTGCGCGCCGCCCGCTGGGTGGGCGTCGGCCGCCAGACGGTCTGGGGCAAGGGCGACGTCCGCGTGCTCTGAGAAGTGGAGCGGCGCTCGCTTGGTACCTGTTTCAGATCTGGCGGAGGGATCATCCGTCCGGCCATCTGGCCCACACCGATTCTGCGTGAGGGAGACGACCTCGCGTTCGATATCCCCTCGGTCGCGTCCCCCGATTCCGGCTCGGATCTGACGGTGGTGAGCCAGACGTGACGGTGGCCGCTTTCTACACGTCGAGCCGGGGTGGGCCGCCGGTCATCGCACCGTCTGCAATCCCGCGCAATCCGGTGGGGTGAATTCCAAGCTAAACTGAGAGAGGAGAGAACTGGCCGTGACCGTTACCCTGAACCTCAAGCCCGAAGTCGAAGCCGGATTGCTGGCACAGGCACGAGACAACGGCATGTCGCTCGAAGGCTACCTCCAGCAGCTCGTCGAAAGGGAATTCTCGACGGAAGCAATCGAACGCGGGCCTTCCGAGGGAAGCGGAATGGTGTGGGAAAACGGCCTCCTCGTGTACCGCACCGGCAGGCCCCTGCCCGCCCATCTTGTTGATGATGCAATCCGCCTTTCCCGTGAACAGAGAGCCTTGCATATTGTAGGCGATTTCTCTTGAAGCTCTTTTTCGATAGCTCGGTTCTCGTGCCGATCTTCTACGCCGATCATCAGCATCACGAACCCAGCGCAAAAGTATTTCTTGAAGCCGGCAAAGAGGATTTCTGCGCCCTCCGCACGCTTGGCGAGGTGTACACAACACTTACCGGCCTTCCGGTTCGTCCCCGCATTACCGGCCCAGAAGGCGTGGCAATTGTGAAACAGATTCGCGAAAGGCTGACCGTCGTTTCCCTTAGCGAGCAGGAATATGTCTCCACGCTGGAGGCGGCATCGCCGACGATCGTTGGTAAT
>JAPKZC010000173.1:5652-6334 GCA_026394025.1 Candidatus Solibacter sp. | reverse complement strand
TGGATGTAATCGCGGATACAGGTGCCGTCCGGGGTTGTGTAGTCGTCGCCGAAGACGGTGATGGGCTTGCCGGTCTGCACGGCGCGGAGAACGAGGGGGATCAGGTGCGTCTCGGGTTCGTGTTCTTCGCCGAGCGCGGCCTCGGGATCGGCGCCGGAGGCATTGAAGTAGCGCAGACAGATGCTGGTGAGCTGATGAATCTGGTTGAACCAGCCGAGCAGCGTCTCCACCATCACCTTGGATTCGCCGTAGGGGTTGACCGCCTGGATGGGGAAGGTCTCCAGGATGGGCGAAGTGTGCGGATTGCCGTAGACGGCCGCGGTGGAGGAGAAGACCATGTGCCTCACGCCGGCCTGCACCATGGCATCGAGCAGGCAGAGCGACCCGGCGACGTTGTTGGTGAAGTAGCGGGCTGGCTCTCGCATGGATTCACCGACGGCGATGAAGGCGGCGAAGTGGATCACGGCCTCGCACTGCTTCGTCCGCATGAGGCGGGCAAGCGCGGCGGTGTCGGAGAGGTCGAACTCATGCAGGCGGCCGGCGGGCACGTTGTGGCGATAGCCTTTGGAAAGGTTGTCGACCACGGTGACGTCGTGGCCCTGCTTGAGCAGGAGGCGAACGGTGTGGGAGCCGATGTAGCCGGCTCCGCCGGTAACGAGAATTCTTCTTGGAGGCACGGGGG
>JAPKZC010000173.1:3018-5536 GCA_026394025.1 Candidatus Solibacter sp. | reverse complement strand
GGCTCCCGGCGCCTGACTATTTTCGGCTAGAATTAAAGAACCGTCATTCCAGGATTAATCGTTTGTCGCGAAAGCCGCCCCACGTCATTGCTATCTACCCGGGATCGTTCGACCCGATTACCAACGGGCATCTCGATCTGATTGAGCGTGGCTCGCGAATGTTCGACCGGCTGATTGTTTCGATACTGCGAAACGATGCCAAGGAGGCGCTCTTCAGCGTGGAAGAGCGCACCGAAATGCTGCGCGAGGTGCTGCACGTCTACCCCAACGTGGATGTCGATTCGTTCGACGGGCTTCTGGTGGATCACGCGGCCGCGCACTCGGCAACCGTCCTGTTGCGCGGAATTCGGGCGATTTCGGATTACGAATACGAACTCCAGATGGCGCTCATGAACCGGCGGCTGAGCCCGCGGATCGAGACGGTGTTCATGATGGCCCACGAGACGTATTCTTTCATCAGCTCCCGGCTGGTGAAAGAGGTCTTTGGCCTGGGCGGAAATATTGCCGGGCTGGTGCCGCCGTCGGTGGAAAGCCGGCTGCACGCCCGATTATCGAAATCCAAACTCAAAGGGGAATAGTAAGCAAGATGCACGGAGCAACCAACCCAATCGCGGAACGAATCTCCTCCATCAGCGTGTCTTCCACGATGAAAGTATCGGCCGAAGCGGACTGGCTTCGGAGCGAAGGTGTAGATGTAGTCGATTTCGGGGCCGGTGAGCCGGATTTCCCGACTCCGGATAACATCAAGCAGGCGGCTGTCCACGCGCTGGAACAGGACTTCACCAAATACACGGCGGCGGGCGGTACCCTCGAACTGAAGAAGGCCGTTTGCGAGCGGCACGCGCATGATTTCGGTACGGCCTACAAACCCAACGAGTGCATGATCACGGTGGGCGGCAAGCACGTGATCTTCAACCTGATTCAGGCGCTGGTGAATCCGGGGGAAGAGGTAGTGATCCCGGTGCCCTATTGGGTGACCTACCAGGACGTGGTCAACTACGCGGGCGGCAAGTGCGTGTTCGTCGATACCGACGAGGCGCAGGGTTTCGCGTTGACGGCGGCGATGCTGGAACCGCATCTGACGGCGCACACTCGGATGGTGATCATCAATTCGCCCTCGAACCCCAGCGGGGCGCTGGTGGAGCGCGAAGAGTTCGAAAAAATCTACCGGTTGACTTCGGCCCATGGCATCTACCTGATGACCGACGAGTGTTACTGCAAGTTCCTGTACGGCAGTGAGCCGTTCTCCATCGCGTCGCTCCCGGGCGCGAAGGAGACTGTGCTGGTGGCCGGTTCGCTTTCCAAGACGTACGCGATGACCGGGTGGCGCATCGGGTTTGGCCTGGTGCCGCCCCCGATCGTACAGGCGATGACGAAGTTACAGAGCCACTCGACGTCGAACCCGTGCTCCATCTCGCAGAAGGCGGCGGTGGAAGCCTTGCGGGGTTCGCAGGAATCGGTGGGCGTCATGCTGGCGGAGTATCGCAAACGCCGCGATTTCGTGGTGGCTCGGTTGCGCGCCATTCCGGGTGTCCAGTGCAACGAGCCGCAGGGTGCGTTCTACGTGTACCCCAACGTGAGCGTGGCCATCGGGAAGAACGGCATCGACGATACGCTGCAGTTTTCCGAACGCCTGCTGATGGAGGCCCACGTGGCAGTGGTGCCAGGCGAAGCGTTCGGTACAGACCAGCATGTCCGAATCTCCTACGCGACATCAATGAAAGAACTGGATCGCGGGTTGGAACGTATCCACCAGTTCGTCGTAAAGAACTCGTAGAGATGGAACAGCCACTCCGCCTCACGCCGTCCCTGCGCGAGAGGGTGTGGGGCAAGACCCGCCTTGGGCCGTGGTATCCGGATTCGGGAACGGCCATTGGCGAGGCGTGGTTCTTGAGCGACCGCGAATTGCCGCTGCTGGTGAAGTGGATATTCACCAGCGAGCGGCTGTCGGTGCAGGTACATCCCGATGACGGTGAGAGTGGGACGCGCGGGAAGACCGAGATGTGGCACATCCTGGAGGCGGCGCCAGGCGCGACCATCGCCATGGGGTTCCGCGAGCCCCTCACGCGCGAGCGGTTGTGGGAAGCCACGCGCACAGGCGAGGTGGAGCATCTGCTGAAGTGGGCGCCGGTGAAGGCGGGGGAGACTTATCTGATTCCGGCGCACACGGTGCACGCCATCGGCGCGGGGATCGGGCTCTGCGAGATCCAGCAGAATTCGGATGTGACGTACCGGCTGTGGGACTACGGACGGCCGCGCGAGATCCATGTGGAGAAGGCGGTGCCGATCTGCGATCTCGGTGTGCATCCCGGGGCGTCGCGGGCCGTGCGGGTGGGCGAAGGGCGCGAGGAAATAGCGCGCTCCAAGCACTTCGTGACGGAGTTGGTGCGGCTGAAGACGGGCGAGTGGTTCCGGCCGTCCCCTGCCCAGTGGCAGCTTTGGATTTGCCTGGAGGGGGGCGGGACTTTCGGCGCGGAAGTGTTTCGGGCGGGCGAGGTGTGGCTGCTGCCGGATGCGG
>JAPKZC010000173.1:0-2955 GCA_026394025.1 Candidatus Solibacter sp. | reverse complement strand
TGCGGACGTGGATGCCGGGGTAGCTCAGCCGATTCCGAGATCGTCGATGCGCTCTAGCGGCGTGCCGCAGGTCCGGCAGATGACGGCGCGGCAATCGCCGCACACCAAGGGGTCGGGGACCGGCTTGGCGCAGGTGGGACAGTAGAATTCCGGTGTTTCCATGGGGAGGGGCCGGGCGGGGACTGGCCCCGCCCGGATGGCTACTTCGCGGCGGCGATGGAATCGACCTTGAGGTTCTTGCCGGCGCCGTCGAGCGTGCCCACCACGGTCACTCTCTTGGCGGCGAATCTCTCCGGCGTCTTCTGGTCACTGAGCACGTACGCCTTCTTGGCCTTTGCATCGTACAGCACGTACTTGCCGTTCATGCCTTTGACGCACTCCACTACGCACTTGGCGTCGGAGCCCATCTTCATGTCTCTGTGGTCGCCGTTGTCGCACATGTTGTCGGTGATGATGCCGGTGTAGGTCTGTGGTCCGGCGGCGAAGGCCATGGCGGCCGCGGCGAAGGCAACTGTAATCTGCTTTTTCATTGGATTCTCCCGTTCTTCTTTTCGATTTCCAGCCAGAGCTGGTTGTAAGTGGATTCGGTAATGGCTTGCTTCAATTGAAAATGGAATTGCTGTTCCAAAGTCGTAATGGTCAGTTGGAAGGGGCTGGCGCTGCTGATGAACTGGATATCGCGGTAGCGCCATGTGCGGGCGTCGCGTGGCGTGTCGTACACCACGGCATCTGCGGCGAAAGTCAGGGTACCTTGCGTTCCCTTTATCAGACCGAGCTGCTTTACCGGGAGCTTAAGGCCGGACCGGCCGGAGGCCTGTCCCACCACCGCGGCCACGAAGCGCTGGTCCAGCTGCGCGCTCCACTGCCGCTCCAGAAGCTCAATAGGGAGTTTTCCCGTGAAGGTGTACGCCACGTCTTTACCCAGTTTCCAATTACTGCGGTCCTTGTAGGACAGTATACGGATACTTCCGGCGTACAGTGTTAATTGTTGGATCTCCATGTACGGCCAGGTCCAGGCGTGACCCTTCGGCCCGCTGAAGCGAATGCCGCTTTCGTCCACGGTAAGCGTGCCCGCACAGAACTTGCGCAGGTGCTGGTGATGGACCGGGAACTGCTGCGCCCACAGTGAACATACCGCGCTGCTCAGAATTAGGCCGATTGCGGCTTTACAGATCGCCATTTCCATACCTCATAAATTGCGGGATAAACTACCAGTTCCAAGAGAAAAGAAGTGAAGATACCGCCGATCATGGGGGCGGCGATGCGCTTCATTACGTCCGCCCCCGCGCCCGTGCTCCACATGATGGGAGCGAGTCCCACGAACATGGTGGCCACCGTCATCACCTTGGGACGTATGCGCTTCACGGCGCCGTGGATGATGGCTTCCCGCAGGTCGGCGAGAGAGTTCATGCGGCCGGCCAGGCGGCGCTCTTCGTACGCCAGTTCCAGGTAGAGCAGCATGAACACCCCCGTCTCGGCATCCACGCCCATTAGTGCGATCAGACCCACCCACACGCCGATGCTCATGTTGTAGCCCAACAGGTAGAGCAGCCAGATGGCGCCGATGGCCGAGAACGGCACGGCCAGCAGTACGATCATCGTCTTCGTGGTGGACCGCGTATTCAAGTAGAGCAGCAGGAAGATGAGGAACAACGTCAGCGGCAGCACGACCTTCAGGCGCTCGCGGACCCGCTCCATGGCCTCGTACTGCCCGCTCCAGGCCAGCGTGTACCCAGCGGGTAACGCGACGTCCTTACGTACCGCGAGCTTGGCCGCGGCCACGTAGCTGCCGACGTCGCGGCCCGCGACGTCCACGTACACATAACCGTTCAGCATGCCGTTTTCATTGCGCAGCATGGCCGGGCCCGTGGCCAGCTTCAAGGTTGCGATCTCCGACAGCGGGATCTGCATCTTGCCATCCATGGCGGGCACCAGCGCTCGCGCCAGACGATCCAGGTCGCTGCGGGCGTCGCGGAAATACCGCACGTTGATGGGATACCGCTCGCGGCCTTCGACGGTCGTGCCGACGTTATCGCCGCCGATGGCGTTCATCACCGTCATCTGCGCGTCATCCACGCTCAAGCCGTAGCGCGCCAACTGATCGCGCTTGAGATCGAAATCCAGGAAATACCCGCCGCCCACACGCTCCGCGAACACGCTGCGCGTGCCGGTGACATCGGGCAGCACCGCTTCAATCTCCTTGCCGATGCGCTCGATCACGGCAAGGTCGGGGCCGTACACCTTGATGCCGACCGGAGTCCGCACGCCGGTGGTCAACATGTCGATACGGTTCTTGATGGGCATGGTCCAGGCGTTGGACACGCCCGGAATCTGTAGGGCCTGGTCCATTTCGGCAACGAGTTGATCGGTGGAAATGTGATCCGGCGTGATGTGGGAGAGCACCGGGCGAAACCGGCGCGGCCACTGGTCGTACCAGGTGGCGGTTTTGCGCCACTGGGATTTCGGCTTGAGTTGGATCACCGTCTCCATCATGGAGAACGGCGCCGGGTCGGTGGATGTCTCCGCGCGCCCCGATTTCCCCAGCACCGAAGCCACTTCCGGGAAACCCATGAGAATGCGGTCCTGCGCCTGCATGAGGCGTTGCGCCTCGGTGACGGAGATGCCGGGCAGCGTTGTGGGCATGAACACCAACCCGCCCTCATCCAGCGGCGGCATGAACTCGCTGCCCAGCTTCTGGTAAATCGGGACCGTGACGGCGATCAGCCCCAAGGCGCCTGCGATCACCAACCACTTCCAGCGCAGGCTCCACGCCACCAGGGGCTCGTAAAGGCGCATCAGGATCCGGCTGATGGGGTGCTTGTCTTCGGAGTGGATCTTCCCCACTAGAATGGCGTTGATCAGTTTGCCGATGAATCCCGGGATGCGGAAGTTGTCCTTGCGGAAGAAGAAGAGGCGCAGTGCAGGGTCCAGCGTGATAGCCAGAAACGCTGCCAC
>JAPKZC010000633.1 GCA_026394025.1 Candidatus Solibacter sp. | reverse complement strand
ACCGCGACATGGAGTACAGCCGGACTCTCAGAGCTTTGCCCAACCAGTACCTCAGCACCAGCCCGGCCCGGGACCAGACCACCATCAACTATCTCAGCGCCAACGTGGCCAACCCGTTTAGCGGTCTTCCCCAGTTCAATGGCACTGGACTGGCCGGCTCCGTGATCTCTCGCCAGGCGTTGCTGTCTCCCTTCCCGCAGTTCAGCAGCGTTTCCAGTTTCAGCTACGACGGCAAAGGCTGGTACGACGGCCTCACCACCAAAGTCGAAAAGCGCTTCTCGAAAGGCTACACGGTGGTGCTGAACTATACGTTCTCGAAGTTCATCGAACAGACGACGCTGCTGAACGCGGGTGACAAGACGCCCGTGAAGGTGATTTCCGATCAGGACTTCCCGCACCACGTCAGCGTGACCTCCATCTGGGAGCTGCCCATCGGAAGGGGCCGCAAATTCTGGAACAATGCCCCGGCGGCGGCCAATTACGTGTTCGGCGGCTGGCAGCTTTCGGCCATTTTCACGTACCAGAGCGGTCCGCCGCTCGCCTTCGGCAACGTGATCCTGACGGGTGACGTGCACGACATACCACTGCCCAAGAGTGAGCGCACCATCTACCGCTGGATCAACACCAGCATCTTCAACCGCGATAACGCCCAGCAACTCGGCAGCAACCTCCGGACTCTTTCGCCGCGGTTCAGCGGGGTCCGGCAGGACGCCTACAATTTCTGGGATCTCTCCCTTCTGAAGAACACCAAGATCAAGGAAGGCGTAATGGCAGAGTTTCGGTTTGAAGCGCTAAACGCTTTCAACCAGGTGAATTTCTTCGGCCCCAACACCACGCCGAACAACACGCTGTTTGGCCAGGTAACCGCGCAGCGGAACGTGCCGCGTCACATGCAGATGACGCTGCGCTTTCAGTTCTGAGGAACGTGATAATAGGACAATGGGAAAAGGATTTGCCATGATGAATCGATTTCGCAGGAACCTAACCGCCCTCGGACCCCTCGTGCTGATTTGCCTGCCGGCCTTCCGCCAGGAGGCGCGACTCACGCCGCGCGTCAACCAGGAGCATCCGACCCTGGCCATCGGCTCGCCGGCGCCGAATTTTTCGCTCCCGGGGATCGATGACAAGATCCATAAGCTGAGCGACTACAAGGACCCCATCCTGGTGGCGATGTTCATCTCCAATCACTTCAACTGTACGCAGGCCGTATGAAGCAGCTGGTGGAGGACTACGGAAGCAAAGGCGTCGGCTTCGTGGCCATCAATCCGAATGATCCGAAGGCGGTCACCCTCTCCGAACTGGGCTACACCGACGTTTCCGACGGCCCACAAGACATGACGATACGCGCCGCTTACAACCAATTCAATTTCCCCTATCTGTACGACGGCGAAACCCAGGAGGCGGCGCAGGCTTACGGGGCGCAGGCGACGCCGCATATCTTCATCTTCGACAAGGAACGCAAGCTGCAATACGAAGGGCGCATCGACAACGCGCAGCGGGAATCCCTGGTCAAGATACAGGACGCGCGTTTGGCTCTGGACTCAATGCTGGCAGGCAAGCCGGTGGCCGTCCCCCATACTCCCTCGTTCGGCTGCTCCACCAAATGGAAGTCCAAGATCGATAGCCAGGTGGCGCAGTTGAAGAAGATCGAAGCCGAACCCGTGAATCTGGAAATGGTCTCCGTCGAAGATCTCAAGAAGCTGCGCACGAATCCCACCGGTAAGGTGATGCTGGTCAACTTCTGGGCCACCTGGTGCGGTCCGTGCATCACCGAATTCCCGGGGCTGATAGAGACCTGGCGGATGTTCCGCCGCCGCGATTTCGACCTGGTGACCATCGCCACCAACTACCCGGATGAAAAGACCGGCGTTATGAAGACGCTACAGGCTCAGCACGCCTCCAACCGCAACCTGCAATTCGGCTCCGATGATTCCTACGCCCTGCAAGCAGCCTTCGAAGCCAAGTGGGACGCCGGTGTGCCGTTCACCATGCTGATCGCTCCCGGCGGCAAAGTTCTCTTCCAGGCGCAGGGTGAGGTGGATATCATCGCATTGCGCCGCGTGATTCTGGCCAACCTCGAAAACGAAACGTATGTCAGTCACCCCGCCTACTGGGCGGCCAAATAACCTATGAACATGAAGATGAGAAGCTCCCT
>JAPKZC010000969.1 GCA_026394025.1 Candidatus Solibacter sp. | reverse complement strand
TATCGAAGCCGATCTCGTGGGTGCCGGGGATTGTGCCGGCGCGATTTGAGCCCACGTCGATGTGGCGCGCATAGCCAGCCTTTTTCATCTGTTCCACCAGCTTCAGCAGGGTGCCCGATGGCGCATCTTTTTTCGCCGAGTGATGGATTTCCCAGGCCCATGCGCCGTAGGCCGGCTCCGCGGCCAGCAGGCGCGCGGCTTCCGCGACGAGGCGGAAAAAGACGCTCACGCCGATGGAAAAATTGGGGCTCCACACCAGGCCGGTATGGTGCGCTTCGACCGCGCGCTTCACCCGACCAATGTGTTCCAACCAGCCGGTGGTGCCCACCACGAGGGGGATGCCGAGCGCGGCGATGCCTTCCACGTTGCCCGGCACGGCGGCGGGGATGGAGAACTCTATGGCAACGTCCACGCCCTGGAAGTGCGCAGCGGTGAGAGCGGCGCCATCGGGGTTGTTAAATTCGTCGAGCCGCAGCGCAACTTGAAAATCGTACTCGGGGGCAAGCTGTTCGATGAGCTTGCCCATTTTTCCATAGCCGACGATGGCGAGCTTACGCATGCGCTACCTCTTTGCGTTCGAAGACATCGGGGTCGAGCGTGGCGAAGAACTCATCGTGGAGCGCGGTGACGGTGCGCAGCAGATCGGTTTCTGCCACCACGAAGCTGAGATTGAGCAGCGACGCGCCCTGACTGATCATGCGGATGTTGATGTTGTCGAGCGCATTGAAAACGCGGCGCGCCACGCCCGGCGTGTGGCGAATGTTTTCGCCCACCAGGCAGACGATGACGCCATCGCGTTCCACGGTGGCCTCGGCGAACTGGCGGAGGTCGCCGAGGATGAGATCGATGTGGGAGGTGTTGTCAATGGTCAACGACACGCTGACCTCGCTGGTGGCCACCATATCGACTGGGGTTTCGTAACGGTCGAAGATCTCGAAGAGGCGGTGCAGGAAGCCGTGAGCCATCAACATGCGCGTGGAGTGGATGTTGACGGTGGTGATTTTGCGTTTGCAGGCGATCGACTTGACCACGTTCTCGCAATGCACCGATTCGGCGGTGATGCGCGTGCCGGGCACATCGGGACGCCGCGAGTTGAGAATCATCACGGGGATATTCTTCTCAATGGCCGGGACGACGGTGGCGGGGTGCAGCACCTTGGCGCCGAAGTAGGCGAGTTCGGCGGCTTCGGCGAAAGAGATGGTCTTGACGCGATGGCCGCCGGGCAGGATGGTGGGGTCGGCGGTGAGCATGCCGTCCACGTCGGTCCAGATCTGGATCTCTTCGGCATCGATGCCCGCGCCGACAATTGCCGCGGTGTAATCGCTGCCGCCGCGGCCCAGCGTGGTGGTAACGCCACCCTCCGTGGAGGCGATGAAGCCACCCATGACGACCACGCTTTGCGCGGCCAGCGGCGGAATGGTTTTCTGGAGGCGCGCGTAGGTTTCGGGGAAGTTGGGGGCTGCCTGGGTGTGGCGTTTGTCGGTGATCACGACGTCGCGCGAATCCACGTGCCCGGCCGCCATGCCGAAGTGGCGGAAGCCGAGGGTGACGATGTAGCTGGAGAGGCGTTCGCCGTAGCTGGAGATGGCGTCGATGGAGCGCGGGGTGAGCCCGCCGAGCACGGCGAGCCCTTTGACCAGCTCGGTGAGCTCCTGAAAATGCTCGTCCAGGAAGCGGTCGAGATCCGCGCGGTCGCTCAGCGGGACAATGAGGCGCGCCTCGCGGGAGTGGTAGTCGCGGAGGTCGTGAAGCAAGCGGATGTATTCCTCGCGCTTGCCCGCGATGGCGGCGCCGGCGATTTCGAGCAGGCGGTTGGTGGTCTTCCCCATGGCGGAGACCACCACGACGGGGCGGCGCGCTTCGCGGGTGCGGACGATGCCGGCTACGCGCGTGATGGCGGCGGCGGACTCCACCGAGGTGCCGCCGAACTTCATAACGATCATTAGCCGAGCATCCCTTCCGAATGCATCAGCTCGGCATTCAGTACGGCAGCGCCGGCCGCGCCGCGGATGGTGTTGTGGCTGAGCACGACGAATTTGTAGTCGAGCGCGTGGCAGGGGCGCAGGCGTCCCACGAAGGCGGCCATGCCGCGTTCGCGTTCCGCGTCCTTGCGCGGCTGCGGGCGGTTGGCCTCGGTCATGTAGATTACGGGGCGCTCTGGCGCGCTGGGGAGATTACGTTCCTGCGGCTGACCGCGGAAGTTCTCCAGCGCGTGGCGCAGGTCGACCTCCTTCGGCTTCGAGGAGAATTCCACGGACACGGTTTCGGTGTGGCCATCCACCACGGCGACGCGGTTACAGTGCGCGCTGACTTTGGCGGCCAGCGGTGCGATGTGGTCTCCGGCGAAATCGCCCAGAATCTTCTGCGTCTCGATCTCCATCTTCTCTTCTTCGCCACCGATGAACGGAATCACGTTGCCCACGATGTCCATGGAGGGGACGCCGGGGTATCCCGCGCCGGAGATGGCTTGCATGGTGGTGACAATCACCTTGGTGATGCCGAACTGCTTCAGCGGGCCGAGCGCCATCACCAGGCCGATGGTGGAGCAATTCGGATTGGTGACGATCTGACCCTTCCAGCCGCGGGCGCGCTGCTGGCCGGGGACCAGCTGGAGATGATCGGGATTGATCTCGGGAACGAGCAGCGGCACATCCTGCTCCATGCGATGGTTGCGCGAGTTGGAAACCACCACGTGTCCGGCCTGCGCGAAGGCGCGCTCGATTTCGGTGGCGACGCCGGCATCCATGGCGGAGAAGAGGAGGCGCGGGGCGTTGCCGGGCGTGCTTTCCTGGACGGTGAGTCCGGCGACCGTGCCGGGCGTACCGCCGGCCAGGTGCCACGTCATGGCGTCCTTGTACTTCTTTCCGGCGGAGCGGTCGCTGGCTCCCAGCCAGGTGAGGTCGAACCACGGGTTCCCTTGCAGGAACTTAATAAAATGCTGGCCCACCATGCCGGTGGCGCCGAGTATGCCTACTTCGATTCGCGTTTGCATAGTTCCTTTACGATGCGTTGGTAGAGTTCCACAGCTCCGGTGAGCTGGGCTTTGGGCACGCGTTCTTCCAGCGTGTGCGCGACGTGAATGGTGCCGGGGCCGATCAGGAAGGGTTGGCCCCAGGCGCCGTTAAACGCCGGGATATCGGTGGTGAAGGCGACCACGGTGGTGGGAATGCCCGCGACCGCGCCCAGGCGGACGGCGGGAATCTCGATGACCTCGCGGAGTTCGGCGCGGCCCGCGGCGGCGCGAACGAGCGCGGCCTTGGTTTCGCTGGAATCGCCCACCAGGCGGATCATGATATCGGCGCGGGCTTCATCGGCGATCACGTTGGGCGCGCGGCCCCCGGAGAGCGTGCCGATGTTGAGCGTGCTGGGGCCGAGCAGGGAGTCCACGGGCAGCGGGATGCGGCGGATGTCGGCCAGCACGTCGAGCAGTTTGTTGACGGCGGATTCGCCCAGTTCGGGATAGGCGGAGTGGGCCATCTTGCCGGTGGCGCAGACCTCGTAGCGGAGCGCGCCCTTGCTACCGAGCGCGAGCTGATTTTCGGTGGGCTCGCCATTGATGATGTAGCGCGAGCCGCGCGGCGACCGGGCGGCCTTGTAGGCGCCGGCGCTGTTACGCTCCTCACCGACCACGAAGAGCAGGCCGACGCCGCGGTGTCCCTCGGCCAGTAGGGCCTCCACGGATTTGATCATGCTGGCGATGATGCCCTTGGTGTCGCAGGCGCCGCGCCCCCAGATGAAGTCGGCGTCTTCGCGGGAGGTGAAGAACGGCGGCACGGTATCGATGTGGGTGGAAAGTGTGACGACCAGCGGCTCGCCCCATTGGGCAAAGATGTTGCAGCGCCGCGGTTCCACTTCGATGCGCTCGACGGTGCCACCGTAAAGCGCGGCGAGGGGAGCCAGGTAGTCGTAGAGGAAATTGCCGGCCCGCTCCTCGTTATTGGTGATGGATTCGATATCGACCAGTGCGCGCGTGAGTTCGAATACGGTCATAAGTTTTCCGTTTGGGGGAGCGAAGGGGAGGAAAGTACGCGCAGGCCGCGTGTTTCTGACCCCATAGCGCTCCACCCGCCTGTGAACGGGTGACAGTGAGCAGGGTTTAACCTGGCTCCCCAACCGGAAGGAATTGAGGTTCCATCCCGATTTCGGCGAATACTGCTTACGTCCCCTGTCGCCGGCCTCCGCAACTCAATCGGAAACCCGGTCCGGCTACTGATGGCCGCCGCACCTCTACGGTGAAAATTCAGGATAGCGAAGGGAGGAAGGACAAGTCAAATGAAGAGAGGTTAAGAAGAGAGGTTAAGGAGGCTGAGGTGACTCCCTTTCTCGTGAGAGTGCTTGCTGACTCTATTTTACTGGGGCGCAGTCTTGGCAACGCCGGAACTTGTAGATCGTTCCGCTCTTGTTCGCTTGGTTGAGACCTTCCAAAACAAATCTGGCCTTCGCTTCAGATTCGATATCGTCCAGCCAGAAGCCGTTATCAGAAGTTTCCTTCTTTCGACTGGCGGAGTGCGGGCAGGTCGAATCGTGAAACGTGCCGCTACTGTGAGGATGATTTACGTATAGTGCGAACGACACAGTGAAAGTGTACCGTAGTTCATCTCTCAGCGTCCGATGATCTTCTTCACCCGTCTTCACCCGTGCGGCCAAATTCGGGGTCACCCAACTTTCCCGTATTTCAGATACGGAAAAGACGGGATTCGTTAGCATGGTTCTTGGGCCAAGAATGTGCTACTTTCTCGTATATCAGATACGAGAAAGTTTGGTATGGGACTTCATCTGGTAGGCGAGACAATTGACAAAAACCGCAGCCACTACGGCGCGGAGACCGGCAAACTGCTCCAACTGATGCGGGGGATCTACGTCGACGCCGGCGACGATGTGGAAGCCACCGTCCTGAAGCATGCGGTTCGCATCGCCCGTTATCTGTATCCGCATACCTATCTCGCGGCTGCCAGTGCCCTCCTGCTCGGGCCAACGCGCGATGCCCGCTTATTCAGTAGCGGACGCCGGACTCAGCGAACCCGTATCCGCGCGTTGGAGATCGTACAGAATCAAGCCCCGCCACACCCCGCCCTGGACACAGCGGTCGTAGACGACGGCATGGGCGAATTCCGGATCCACGTCTCCGGGCTGCGGCAGCGCTTTCTCGAAGCCTTTCGACTACGCAGTGAGCATGCCGCGTCCATCGACGAGACCATGCGCGAGGCCCTTGCCCAGCGCCTCTTGGAGGAGTATGGGGGACCCCAACAAACCGCGGACGCCGTCTGGGCGCTGGCACGCCAGAATGAATGGTATCGGGAAGGCGAACATGCCGAGCGTTTTCTACTCCGTCCCGCGACCGCGATACCCGCTCGCAACCAGGCGCAGTTCGATCTGATCGTGGCATGGCACGGCGCGCCAGTCGGCAGCCTCGGGCATGATGGGTTTGAATGGCGATGGCTCCCCACCGAAGACGGCGGACCGCCGCTGATTCGCCAGACAATTCCGGGCAAACTGCCGCCTTTCCTCGCTTCCCTCTTGCCCGAAGGCTGGCTGGAGGCTGTTCTCAAGAACCCCGATGAGCGGGCGGAGCTGCGTTCGGGCAAGCGCTATCTTTCGAACATCACGATTGTCGAGCGCAAGGGCGAACTTGCCACGCTTCCTCCTGACGTGCTGACTACGCGGCTGGAGCGGTACACTAGAGATGGCCTTTTCGTAGGCGTCTATGACGGTCCGGGCCGCGGGACGATAGACGAGAGCTTCGAACGAAGTCTGGCGCGCCTGTATGAACAACCGGACACGCCCCGGCTTTCCGGCGTGCAGATTAAGGCGCCCATGTATCTGGATGCCGGCGGAAGGCTATCGGCCAGTTCCGGCAATCCGTTTACCCACATACTTAAGCCAGCCGGGAGAAGCGGCTTCGAGTCTCTGCCGGTGGTCGAATGGATGGCGCTGGCCTTGGGAAGAGCCACGGGCCTGCCCGCGCCCACGTCGGCTCTAGTTCCGATGCCTGACGGCATGCCGCCGGCACTGGTCGTGGAGCGCTTCGATATTCGTGAAGGATTGAACGATCGGCGGCTCATTGCTCTGGAAGATCTTTGCTCGGTTCTGGATCTCCCGCCCGATGCAAAATACAACGGCACTATCGAACGCGTTGGCCGTGCCATCCGCGCTCTTTCCACAGCGCCCGAAGAAGACCTCCTGATGTTGTTACGGCGCGCACTGTTCGCCTGGCTCATTGCGGACGGCGACATGCACCTGAAGAATTTGGCGCTGCTGAAGATCGCCCATCCAGGTGACGCAGTCTTCAGGGAAGTCCGCCTGTCCCCCCTCTATGACGCCGTAACCACGCGCATCTTTCCCCAGCTCGGGAACGACCGTATGGCGATCAAACTGAACGGTAAGGACGACCATCTGCGGCGGTCTGATTTTAGAGCTTTGGCGGCGACGATGGGCCTGAAGGCCGGTGACGCCGATGCGGTCATCGGCGACGCGATCGCTCGTCTGGGAGATGCCACGGAACGTCTGCTGCTTCCGCAATTCCCGGACTATCGCGACGAAAGTGCGGCGATTACGGACCGCGCCTTGGAAATAGTCCGGGCCCGCCTGACCTCCATCGCGGAATAAGGCGTTGCTCGTTAGAACTGCAAACGGAAAGCGAACTGCATGCTGCGCGGGAAGTTTTGCTGCGAGATGGTGACGCGGCCGAAATTATTCGAGGTCAGCCCGGTGTCCGGCGCCTGATAAATCGGCGTATTGAATGCGTTGAAGGCTTCGCCGCGCAACTGGAAATTCATGCGCTCGCGAATCTTGAAGTTCTTGAACAGGGACATGTTGACCTGGGTGGCCCACATGTTGCGGATATTCGGGAAGCGGTCGTCATAAGTGCGCAGCGAGTAGGCGTTGGGCAATTGGGCCCAGACCACGGCTTCGTCGGCGCTGGCGCAGTTGCTGCGCGTGCCGTTGGCCAGCAGGGTGCACGTGTTGAACCACCGGCTGTAGGTTTGCTGGCCCTCCGGCAGTTCCGGGTTGGCAAAGTTAAAGGCGTCGGGACGGGCGGTGGGGAATCCGGTCATGTACTCGATCGACGTGTTGTACTGCCAGCCGCCAATGATCTTTTCGGCGATGCCGGAAGCACTCCCCGCCCAATGCTTGCCCTTGCCGAAGGGCAGGTCGTACTGAAAGGTGAAGGCGATGTGATGCGTACGGTCGTAGTCGAAAAGCGTGCGATACAGCGTTGTGTACTGCGCCTCGCGATAGCCGCGCGTCATCATGATCTTACTCAGGGTATAGGAAAAGTTGAACAACAGACCCTGGCTGAAGCGCTTGTTGGCGCGGATTTCCAGCAGGTTGCCGCTCTGCGTTCCGATGGGAATGCTGGCCTTGGTGACGCCGCTAAACTGCGGGAACGGCTTAACCATCTGCTCAATGCTCGAGGTGGCGTTAAACAGGCTGGTGCCGGAGAGGTCGGCGGCCCCCGCAAAGGGGTTGGCGACGGAGTTGGTGCAGAGGCTGGTGTTGGTGGCGCACTGCTGGCGCTGCGTCATGGAGATGGCGTTGACGTTCTGGGTGTGGCTCAGCTTGTGCGTGCGACTGCCGACGTAGGATGCTTCCAGCGTGGCTTTCCACCAGGGCAACTCGTATTCGAATCCGGCGTTGAACTGGTGCACGCGCGGAATCTCGTAGTTGGGGTCGTCATAGGTGATACCCTGGCCGACGAATGTGCGGGCGCCGAGCGAGTTGCCGTAGGGTTGCAGGACTCCCGCCGGGAACGGGTTATCCCAAGTGGAGTTGCCGGGCAGGTTCGGAATATAGGAAGCGGCCCCACCGCCGCTGGTGGAGACATATGGCGTACTCCGGGAGTAGCCGTTCTGGCGGACCGTGACCAGTCCACCGTTGCCGCCCAGCGGCAGGTAGCTCATGCCGTAGGACGCCCGCATCACCAGGCGCCGCTGAATCTGGTAGGCCAGCCCGAAGCGCGGCTGGAAGCCGGTCTTCTTGGCGCTCCAGGTGGAGCGCGCGCCGGGTTTGGCGAAGGTCAGGCCGCCGCTGGCGGCGCCGCTGCCCAATGTGTATTTCGCGTTGGGGTCGAACCCGGTGACGAGGCGGTCCCAGCGCTCCGTGATCGGGGTTTGGAGATCCCAGCGCAGTCCCAGGTTGAAGCTCAGCTTGGAGGTGACGGTGAAGTTGTCCTGGATGTAAAGACCGTAGGTGCGGAACACGGCGCTGCTCTGCGCGTTGATGTCGGTATTGCCGCTGGACACATCGCCCAGCAGGAAAGAGGCGATGCTGTTGCCGCTGGTGCTGTCGGAGGTCTGCGGGTTGCGCTGTGTGAAGCCTCCCGTGAAAGCGAAGTTGCCGTACGTCCACCCGGAGGTGTATCGGTTGGGGCGGGTTTCGGCAATCTGCGTACCCATCTTGAGAAGGTGGCGGCCGGCCGTCTTGGAAACGTCTGCGCTCAGCGTGTAGGACTGGTCAGGCCAGAAAATGCGGTTGGCGGTGTATCCGCCGGTCGCCATGGTGAGGTAGCCGGAATACGCCAACTGCGGGAAGTGGACGGTGGGGGCGGACCCGATGGGAACCTTCCAGCCGAGTTTGGAGCCATCGAACGAATCGGCCATTTCCTGCGCGCTGTAATTGATGTAGCGCTGCCAGGCGGCGCGTACGTTGACGACCGTGGTGGAATTGACGGCCCAAACATGGTCCAGCTTGGAAGCGTAATTGACGCGGCGCAGCGGATCATTGCCGGATTTGGCGGGGCTGTCCTGAATGCCGTTGCTGGCGCGATACTCGAAGCCCCAGTTCTGGCTCACGCTGCCGGTGGTGCGGTGGTTCTGGTTCCACACGTAATCGAACTTGGAATACCAGGCATTGTATCCGTACTTGCCGATATTGGGCGAGGAGACCCAGTTCTGGGTGTGCGTGTAGGCGATACCCGCCGTGTTGGAATGTGGGAAGAAAGCCATCAGATTGCGCGAGATGGGGTTCTGCATCGACACCGGAACCTTGTTATCCGCGAAAGCCGTGCGGGTAAAGCCGCTGCCCGCCGCCACCGTGCTCAGCGGGTCGTACATGACCATCAACTGGCCGGAGGCATTGCGTGTATCGGAGAAATCGCCCACGCGTTCGAGTTCGCTGGGCACGGTTTGGGTGGTCGGAAACGGCACGCGTTCGCGGAAGCCTTCATACCAGCTCGAGAAGAAGAGTTTGTTTTGGCGGATGGGGCCGGTCACCAGGGCGGAGAAATCGTTCCACTGATGCTGCATGGCCTTGATGCCGGCGGTGTTGCTCTGGGTGAAATTGGCGTCGAACTTGTTGTTGCGGACGTATTCGGAGAAGGTGCCGTGAAACTCGTTGGTGCCGCCCTTCATGGTCATGTTGAGGACGCCGCCGCCGGTCAGCCCCAACGACGCGTCCGAAGAGGGCGTGGAAACTTTGAACTCCTGGATGCCATCCACCAGGGGAGCGAACTTCCATTCGCCGGTTCCGGCGTTGATGGAAGCGCCATCCAGGTTGAACTGGTTGCTGGTGATGACGCCGCCGTGCATGGTCAGGGCGCCGTTGGTGTCCCAGGCGCGCGTGCCGCTGAACCCGCTGGCGCCGAACTGCTGCTGGGTGAACAGCACGCCGGCGGAGAGTTGCGTCAGCATGAACACCTGGCGCCCGTTGAGCGGTAATTCGCTGACGCCCTTGTTGTCCATCAACTGGCTGAGCACGCTGCGGTCGGTATCGATGGCCGCCAACTCGGCAGTCACGGTGACGTTCTCGCTGATCGCGCCCACTTCCAGGCGAAGGTCGATAGTCGCCCGGTCGCCCACCGCGAGACTGATTCCCTCGCGCGTGAACTTCTTGAATCCCGCGGCCTCGCAGACCACCGAGTAGGGTCCGGCGGGGACCTGCGCGAGTACGTAGCGCCCGTCGGAAGTGCTGGTGGCGGTGACGACGACGTTGGTATTGAGGTTGGTCGCCTTGACGGTGGCGCCCGGAATGCTGGCGCCGGAAGAATCGGTCACCTGGCCCGATATCAGGGCCCTGAACTCTTGCGCGCAGGCAAGCGCACTGAAGAGTAAGGCAAATAAGATCAAACGGAAGCGCATGGTAACTCCTCACCCGCCGGGATCCTGAGATCCTGGATACCCAACATATATATCTATTTAGGTTGGAATTCAATAGGGAATTCGCACCCGGCGAGTGTGGCACCGCCTCCAAACGCAAAAAGGCGCCGGCATCTGCCGGCGCCTTTTTGCGTTTGAGAAAGACCGCTATTCCTTCACAGCGGGCTTCAGCTTTTCGCGTTGTTCTTTGAGCACCGCGCGGCGGCTGAGTTTGATTTTGTTGCCTTCGAGCGCCAGGCACTTGACCAGAATCTGGTCGCCTTCCTTCAGCTCGTCGCGGACGTCCTTGATGCGGTTCTCGGCGATCTCGCTGATGTGCAGGAGGCCGTCGGTTCCGGGGAAGATTTCCACGAAGGCGCCGAAATCCACCAGACGCACCACCTTACCGAGGTACGTCTTGCCGATTTCAGCGGTGGCGGTGAGATCGCTGATGATTTGGATCGCCTTCTTGGCGCTGGCTTCATCGGCGCTGGCCACGTGAACCGTGCCATCGTCTTCGACGTCGATCTTGACGCCGGTCTGTTCGATGATGCCGCGGATGACTTTGCCGCCTGGTCCGATGACGTCTCGGATCTTATCGGTCGGAATGTGGAGGGTGTAGATTCGCGGTGCGTACTGGCTGATCGCCGTTTTGGCACTGGGCACCGCCTCGTACATCTTGTCGAGGATATGGAGGCGGCCCCTGCGCGCCTGCTCCAGGGCTTCCTTCATGATATCGACGGTGATGTTCGGCACCTTGATATCCATCTGGAGGCCGGTGATGCCATCGCGCGTGCCGGCGACTTTGAAATCCATGTCGCCGTAGTGGTCTTCGGCGCCGGCGATGTCGGTGAGGATGGCGTAGTCCTTGCCTTCGAGCACCAGGCCCATGGCAATCCCGCCAACGTGAGCGGTGAGCGGAGCGCCCGCATCCATGAGGGCGAGCGAAGCGCCGCAGACCGTGGCCTGCGAGCTCGAACCGTTGGATTCCAGAATATCGCTAACCACGCGCATGGTGTAGGGGAACTTGTCTTCGCCGGGGATCAGCGCGGTGAGCGAACGCTCGGCGAGGGCGCCGTGGCCGATTTCGCGGCGGCCGGGTCCACGCATGAAGCCTGTCTCGCCGACGCTGAACGGCGGGAAGTTGTAGTGCAGCATGAAGCGCTTGCTGGCTTCGCCCGGTTCCAGGAGTTCGATGCGCTGCGCATCGTCCTTGGTGCCGAGGGTGACGGTGACCAGCGCCTGGGTTTCGCCGCGGGTGAAGAGGGCGGAACCGTGGGTGCGCGGCAGAACGCCGGTTTCGATGGTGATCTTGCGGACTTCATCGAAGGCGCGGCCGTCGGGACGGCGGCGGTTCTTCAACATTTCGTCGCGGAAGACACGCTCTTTGAGCGCCGAGAAACACTTGGCGCCTTCTTCGCGCTGCTCTTCGGGCAGGGCCTCCACCACACGCTTCTTGAGGGCGTTGATCAGATTCTGGCTTTCCAGCTTCTCGTACTTCGCGGTATTCATCGCGTCGGTCAGGTCCGCGCGGGCATCCTTGGACACCTGGCCGTAAAGCGGCTGATCCAGGACGTGCGGGATGAATTCGCGCTTTTTCTTGCCGGCCAGCTTCATCAGCTCACGGATACCGGCGGCGATCTTCCGGCAGCACTCATGGCCGAACTCGATGGCGCCGAGGACCTCGGCTTCGGAGACCTCCTGTGCGCCGGCCTCCACCATCACGATGCCTTCTTCGGTGCCGGCGACCACGATATTCAGCTTCGATTCGCGGCCCTCCGTATAGGTGGCGTTGGCAATGTACTTGCCGTCCTTCATGCTGACGCGAACTCCGCCCATCACGTATGGGAAGGGAATTTCGCTGATCGCCAGAGCCGCCGCCGCTCCCACGATGGCGAGCGAGTTGGGATCCTGTTCGGGGTCAGCCGAGAGGACCATGGCGATGATCTGGGTTTCGTAGGCGAAGCCATCCGGGAACAGCGGGCGGATCGGACGATCGATCAGGCGGCTGGTGAGGACTTCCTTTTCCGAGAGACGCCCCTCGCGCTTAATGAATCCGCCCGGGATCTTGCCGGCGGAGTAGGTGTACTCTCGATAATCAACGGTGAGGGGGAAAAACTGGGCCCCCACCTTCGGCTGGTCAGCCATACAAGCTGAGACCAGTACGACGGCGTCGCCGGAACGAACGACGACAGCGCCGCCCGCCTGCTTGGCCATTTTACCCGTCTCCAGGGTGATCTTACGACCACCCAGGTCTACTTCAACTATGTGATGCATTCTTTCTTAAACCTCCAACACTCTGCCGGAAACCAGTTCCGGTAAATCGCTAATAAGGGTTCCATCTGAGGAACCGTTTGAGAGTGGAGTTGACAGGATGGATAATCCGCAACGGGTACCCGGCAACACGCCCGGCACCCGTTCGGACCAAATAGGTGTGGAAACGGAAGCATCCCGCCCCATACCTATGGAACGGACAGTTTCCGCGAATGGGACTAGCGGCGGATGCCCAGCTTCAGAAGAACCGCTTTGTAGCGCTCTGGGCCCGTATCTCGCAGGTAAGTCAGAAGCCGACGACGCTTGGCAACCAGGGTCAACAACCCTTTGCGGGAGCCATGATCCTTTTTGTGCGTCTTGAAATGCTCCGTAAGCATGGTGATTCGTGTGCTCAACAGGGCAATCTGTACTTCTGGCGACCCGGTGTCGGTTCTGTGGAGCTGATTCCCGGTGAGAACCTGCTGCTCTGTTTCAATCGCCAGTGCCATTCTAGGGGTAATACTCCTTGTCTTCTCTTAATCTCGTTTTGGTACGTCCACCAGAATACCACAGGCACGGGATGCCGTGGGGTGGACGCAGGACGAGCGAAGTTTCAGTATACAGCCAGGCGGCCCGCGCAGGGCGATCAGAACACGTACTTCAGGGCCACCTGCATCTGGCGCATGCTCAAGCGGGTGCCGGTGATGGTTCCGAACGTACCGGCGTTGTTGGCGTTGGTATTAGGCGTGGCCCACACCGGGTGGTTGGCGGCGTTGAACAACTCCCAGCGGAATTCGAGACGCTGCTTTTCCGTCGTCTTGAAGTCCTTGTGGAGCGAGAAATCGAACGCCACCACGCCGGGCCCGACCAGCGAATTCCGTCCTACATTGCCGTAAGTT
Source organism: Candidatus Solibacter sp. (assembly GCA_026394025.1). Lineage (GTDB taxonomy): Bacteria > Acidobacteriota > Terriglobia > Bryobacterales > Bryobacteraceae > Solibacter. The sequence goes on along the minus strand of JAPKZC010000969.1, from coordinate 5,236 downwards.
CCGGCGGCCGGAACCGTGAAGGCAGCCAGGTTGAACCACTTAGTGGCCACCGGATTGTCAAGGTACGGGCTGACGCCGGTGGCGTTGGGGCGGTCGAAGCCTCCACCGGTGCCGGAGCGGTCTGTGCCGCCGATGTTCGGCGTAATGGGGAAGCCGCTCTGTAGGGTCACGATGGAACCCACCTGCCAATCGCCCACGATAGCGTCGGCGAACTTGTTGGCGATATTGACGCGCTTACCTTTGCCGATCGGCAGGTCAAACAGGCCGGAGGTGACAAAGCGCGGGCGGGTGTCGAAAGCCGAGAGCCCGTATTCGCACCTGACGCAATAGCTGTTCGCCGGGAACAGCGTGTCGTCGCCCTGCACGCGGATTCCGCTCGACACATCATTCGACTTGGCGTAGGTATACGAAGCCAGCAACGTCACGCCCTGGCTGTAGCGCTTGGTAACCTTGGCGCTCAGCGCGTTGTAGTTGGCGTTGGCTCCGTTGTCCACCAACTGGATGCGGCCGAAGTTGGGGTAAGGCGCGCGGCTGTTGACCGAACCCACCGTGCCGGGCAGCGACTCGTTGGCCGCGCGCAGCATTTCCAGGTGATGGCTGACGGAGCCGATGTAGCCGGCTTCGAACACCACGTCGCGGCTCAGTTCGCGCTGCACGTTGATCAGGTATTGCATGCTGATGGGCGTGCGGCGCTCATACTTGTTGGCGAAGGCGTAGGGCGTGGGCACCTGGGCGACGGAACTGGTGAAACTGGCCAGCGCGTTCTGCCACGTCAGGTTCGGGAAGTCGGGGTTGGACGGGTTGAAGCGGACGCGCCCGGCCAGGTTGCGCGCCATATCGAAGCGCGGGTTGCCCGTGTCCTGGTTGTAGAACACGCCGGCGCCCAGGCGGACCACCCACTTCGAGGTCGGCGTCCAGGCGATGCCGAGGCGCGGCGCGAAGTCCTTGTTATCGGTCTGTACCAGGCGGTTGCCCAGGCGCCCGTCCTGCAACAGGTCGATGTTGGGCCAGCGCAGGTTGACGCCGGCGTACGGGTCGGTACCGACACCCTGCCGGATGAACTTCGGGTAACGGCTGCGGTCCACCACTTGCGGCGTGTTATCTAGATAGGGGAGGTAGACGGAGAAGAGCCGGCCGGTCTGGTCTTCCCACGGCGGCGTGTTCTCGTAGCGCAGGCCCAGAGAGAGCGTCAGCTTCGGGGTCACCTTCCACGTATCGTCGATGTACAGGGCGAAGCTGTTGGAGCGGAACTGCGCCCCAGCAATCGAGACTGCCGCCTCGGCCTGGTAGAGTTGGCCCAGCAGGAAGCCGGCGAAGGAATCGCCGCCCGCCTTGGCGAGCGGGTTCTGCGTGGCCTGAAGGTCGAACGTCCACTGGCCGCGAGCGAACTGGTTGCCCACCTGGTTGAACTGGTCGCGCCGCACTTCGCCGCCGAAGCGCAGCGTGTGCTTGCCGCGGATGACGGAGGTGTTGTTGAGGAATTGCAGTGAGTTGTTCTTGTTCTCGTACGGCCCTTCGGTATCGTCGCCGATGCTGCTGTAATTGATCAGCGTCACGTTGGGGATGCCCCACTGTACCGGCGGGCCACCCGAGAAGCCGGGGATCTTCAGTTCATCCACCACGTTGCGGGTAAAGGCGAGCAGCCGTCCCGCCGAGTTGTAGAAGCGGGTATAGCCGAAGCGGGTTTCGGTGACCAACGAGGGCGAGAGCGTGCGGGTGTTGGAGCCCACGTACTGCTCCACGTTGGTCAGAATCGACGAACCGTCCAGGTGCAAACCCTCTGTCACCTGGTTCTCATCGCCCCAGCTATAACGCCCGAACCAGGAGGAGTTGGACGACTCCAGGAAGTCCATGCGTAGAATGAACTGGTCCTTGTTGATGGGGCGCCCCGCACTCTTCTGGTAGTTGTTGGAGAGCTTGCTGGTGACGAGATTGGCAGGCGGGTAGAATTCCAGCAGCTGTTTCGAGGTCTTGTCGATCCGTGCCGCTGGGATGATGTTGTTGGCGAATGGCGTAGCCGTGACCGTGCCGTCGGGGTTCTTGACGCGGCTGGCCGGATCGTAGATCAGGTTGGCGATGCCGCTGAAGTTGCCGCCCTGCATGTCGGCCGTAGGCACGGAATAGGTGGCTTGCACCTGACGCCGTTGCTTGAACGCCTCGTAGTTGGCCATGAAGAACAGCCGGTCCTTGCCGTTAAACAGCTTCGGGATGCGCACGGGCCCGCCCATCGTGAGGTGAAGGCGTAGTTCTTGGCGTCCAGTTTGTCGGTACGCAGGAACTCGAACAGCGTGCCGGGGTAGCTGTTGCCGACCGACTTGGTGAGCACGTTGATCTGGGTGGCATTGCGCCCGAACTCGGCCGGGTAGACGCCGGTCTGCACCTTGAACTCCTGCAGGGCGTCGATCGAGGGCAGAATCACGTAGGTATTGAAGTTGGGGTCTGTGTTCTCCACGCCATCGAGCGTGAAGTGGTCGAACATGATGCGCTGTCCGGCCACCGAGATCGACTGGCCGGCGCGGTCGCCGCCCTGGCGCGATCCGGCCTGTCCGGCGGAAGGCGAGATGGTGGTGACGTTGGGCGAGAGCGAGACCAATTGCAGGTAGTTGCGGCCATTCAGCGGCAATTCGACAATCCGCTTGTTTTCGATTACGGTTCCTACGGTGGAGTTCTCCGACTGCAACTGAGCGGCGGTCCCGACGACCTCGATGGATTCCGAGATCTGTCCAAGCGTAAGCGCAATATCGAGGCGCACAGTCTGTTGCACCTGAACTTCCACCTGGTTGCTGGCCGCGCTCTTGAAGCCGGGCTTCTCCACGCGGACGTTATACATTCCCGGCTGCAACGACGGGAAGGCATAGACGCCTGAATCCGTCGTGACGGCGCTGCGGGCAGCGTTGGTGTTCACGTTGGTAATGGCGACTTTGGCGCCGGCGATGAGTGCGCCGCTGGCGTCCGTGACCTGCCCGGTGATTTCACCCAGTGTCTGGCTAAGCAAGGGCAGACAGCCCATGGTTAATGCTACGAGGCACAACTTGTTACGCATGTTTCAGCTTCCCCTCAACGACTGATTGTCGACGATGTGAGAGAGTCTACAACAGGAGGGCAGCAACCTGCAAGGTCCAATCCGGTCCAATCCGGCTGGCTCAAGCTCCGCCGGGCGCGGTCAATACACCTGGAAGCAGAACACCTGGTTGGAACCCTCGGCGCTGAGCGCATACTCGCCGGGCTCCAGGCTTTCGTCCACTTCGAGGCGGTAGAGTTTGTCGGTATTCAAACGGGTGAGCTCGACGCGGATGGTTTTGGGCTGCTTCTTCGGCGAGAAGGTAATCTCGCGGCGGCCGTCCCTTGCTTCCAGCTTGTAGAGCGCCAGTTTGGCCGCCACCAGCTTATCGGTTTGCAGCAGGAAGATGGGCGAGGCCAGCGGGGTTCTGGCGCTCGATGCCGGTCCCGCGATCACGTAGGTGAGTTCGTCCTTCTTGCCCTTCTGCTCTTGAGCCTCCAGGACCTCGGTGGGCACCAGATTCTCCGCGTGCTTGAGGTAAGGCAGGTCGGTCTGGGGCGGCCGCGGCCCGGAGTAGTTCTGCGCGGCGGCGGCGAAGGCGGCCGCGAAGCATAGGGCAAGACACCGGATTCGCATGGCTGTTTGCGATTATCTTACCTCTGCGGGGCGGATGGCGGGGAGGGGTTCCGTAGATTACTGCAAGGATTATCGGAACGCCACGGTGGCCACGCGGTACCAGGATTGGCCGCTGCCCTCGTCCACTCCCCAGAACTCGAGGTACTGATCGCCGGGTGGGAAGACACCCGCGCCACGCAACGGGGCCACGATGGCGCCGCCGGCCGCGATCCGGTCCGTGCCGAACCAACTGACGATATTGGCTGAATAATCCGTGCCGTTGAACTTCAACGCGGTGACCCGGGTGGCCGCTCCGGCGGTATCCGCCAGGCGGATTTGAAAGCTCCATTCCGCGCCACTCTGCACTACCGGATTGGGCGTGATGCCGGCCACCACATTGGATTGATCCACCTGTACCGCGGCGATGACGCGCAGGAATTGGGGCGGCGCGGCGCCGGAGAAGATGGTCACCGTGCTGGAATACTGGCCGGGTTGCACCAACTGCGCCGGGTCGAGTGAGATGGTTACGATGTCCGGCGTCTTCGCCGAGAGGCTGCCGGTAATGTTGGATAGCTTGATCCAGGAAGCGTCGGCGCGAAGTTTATAGGCCACCTGTCCGGTGGACTGCGTGACCAGTTGCACCGCCTGTGCCGCCGGGGCGGCGCGGTTGGCGACGGTAAAGTTCAGCGCCGCCGTGGAGGGCGTCACCAGGTCAGCCGGCAGGTTCTCCAGATAATCCTTGACGCGGGCGTATGTATTGGAGAAACGCGAGTAGCCGGCCACGCTCGGGTTGATGGTGCAAACCGTGCCATCGCGCAGCATTGGGCCGTAACTGAGCGAGCCCACGATCACGCCGGGCGAGGAAAACAGGGGCGAACCGGAGGAGCCGTGCTCCACCCGGCCCTTATCCCACCGCACCTGGAAGAAGAGATCTCCCGGCGCGGCGAGGCCCTCCACAGTGTTAGTGGTGTCGCCCACGCGCTCGCCGAAGGAGATGCGCTTCCAGGAGCCGGACGGGTGGTGAATGCCAGTCAGCGCGGTGAGGTAGGGCGGGTCGGTGATATCCCATCCGGCGAAGACCGTGCCGGCGGGCGCGTCCGGCAGTAGGAGCAGGCTGAAATCGCCGGCGGCAAAATCGCCGCTGGAGATCAGGTGCCCACCCACAGTGGATTTGAGACCTGTGGTGCGGGCGGCCGGGGGCACTCCGCCGCAGGCCGGGGTCTGGTAGGTCCAGTAGGCCTGCACGGTGCGAGCGGCAGCTTCGTTGTCGACGCAATGGCCGGCGGTCAGGAAGTAGGGCTTGAAGCTGTTGTCGCGGGTCGAGAGGAGCGAGCCCGAACAGAGTATCTCGTCGCCCTGATCCATGAATGAGATTTGCGCCACGCTGCTCAGGGTGCCTTGCCATTCGGGGTAGCAGTTGGCGTCGAGCTCGCAGAAGTCCGCGGGGTCCTTCTTGCCGGCGGTGGCATCGAGCGCCGTACGTGCCTGGTGAGAAATGGCGCGGATGGTGAAAGGCGGTTGCAGTTCGCGGGGCCGATCGGGCGCGGGCTCGTATTCCACAATAATCGAGCTGGAGAAAACGGCGCCACTCCAGAAATGACCGTCGTCGAACAGGCCGCG
>JAPKZC010001123.1 GCA_026394025.1 Candidatus Solibacter sp. | reverse complement strand
GTTTCCGATTGAACAGCACGCCCGTGTATCTGGATTTCCTGCAAGGGAAGAGGGATTTGCCCTGCACCGCCTGGGGCAACCCTACCTATAACGTCAAGGGCTGGAAAGGCCCCTGCTACCTGATCACCGATGGCCACTACAAGACCTTCGAGGATTTCATGACGCAGACGCCCTGGGAAAGCTACGGCCACGGCAACGATCCGCGTTGCGACCACTGCATGGTGCATTGCGGATACGAACCCTCGGCGGCGCTCGGCATCAATGTCGGTCTGGCCGACAACCTCAAGATGTTGGCCTGGACCCTGAAGTAGCGAAATGAAACCGGTACTGGTCACCGGAGCCTCCGGGTTCCTCGGCTGGCATGTCGCGCGTGTACTTCTGGAGCGTGGGTACCGCGTGCGCGCTCTGGTTCGCCCTGGCAGCCGTGTGGACGCTCTCGACGTCGACAGCGTCACCGGCGACCTCCGCGACCCCGCGTCGCTTGAACGTGCGGTGACGGGCTGTGGGCTCCTCTTTCACGTGGCTGCCGATTATCGCCTGTGGGCCAGGGATCCCGGTGAACTGTACCGCTCCAATGTGGACGGCACCAGAAATTTATTGCAGGCTGCTAAGGACGCTGGCGTGGAGCGCGTCGTCTATACCAGTACGGTAGGCTGCATCGGGGTGCCGCCCGGTGGCATCGGCGATGAACAGGCGCCCGTGGCGCTCCAGGACATGGCCGGAGATTACAAACGTTCCAAGTTTCTCGCCGAGCGGGTGGCGCTCGAATTCGCCCACGGCGGGCTGCCCGTGGTGATTGTCAACCCCACCGCCCCGGTGGGCGATCACGACGTCAAGCCCACTCCTACAGGCAAAATCGTGCTCGATTTCCTTAATGGCGATATGCCGGCCTTCATCGATACCGGGCTCAACGTAGTGGACGTCCGCGATACCGCGCAAGGTCACTGGCAGGCCTGCGAGCGTGGCCTCCCCGGTGAGCGCTACATCCTGGGATCGCAGAATCTCACCCTGGCGCAGATCCTGCAAACACTCGCCCGCATCACGGGACGAAAAGCGCCCACAATCCGACTTCCTTATCTGGTGGCGTATTGCGCCGGAGCGTGCAGCACCGCCTGGGCCGGCGTCTCCGGCAAGCCGCCGCGTGTGCCGCTGGACGCCGTCCGCATGGCCAGGAAGAAAATGTGGGTGACTCACGAGAAGGCGAAGCGCGAACTCGGCTTCAGCCCCGCACCGGCCGAACAGGCGCTGTCACACGCCGTCGAGTGGTTCAGCAGGACCGGCCTCCGGCCTGTCCATAAGCCGGCCGCCTGATGAGAATCCTCATGGTAGCCTCCGCCCCTATGGAGTTCCCCGGCATCCTGGCGTACGCCGTCGGCGTGTCCCCCACCCAACTCGGCCTCGACTGGTCGCGCTCCGCCCGGCTTGGCACCCACGAGCTCGTGCTGGCGGCCAACGGAGCCGGCGCCCAACGCGCCGCTACCGCCGTTGACGCCGCCCTGCAGCGCTTTCCCGCGGAAGCCGTTGTCAGCACCGGCTTCTGCGGCGCTCTGGCCCCGGAACTCGAGATCGCCGATGTCGTCGTGGCTACCGCAATTTCGGCGGGACCGCGCACCTTCCCGGCTATGCACCCTGTGAGTGATCGGCCGCATCACATGGGTGTGGTGTGTTCCATAGATCACGTTGCTCAGACCGCCGGGGAGAAGCGCCGGCTGTTCGCCGCTGGCTCTAGCGTGGTGGAAATGGAAGCCGGCGGAGTCGCGGAGCGCGCCGCTGCCCTCGGCGTACCGTTCTACTGTGTCCGTGTGGTCACCGATCTGGCGGGCGAAGACATGGCGAACAACTTCAACCGGGCGCTGCGTCTTGACGGCCACTTCGCTACAATAAGTATTCTAAGGGGTGCATTGCGTCGGCCGGGGATTTGTTTGCCGGAGTTGTTCCGGTTGCGTAACCGTTGTGTCCGGGCCGCGCGGGTACTGGGGGATTTTTTTGTCGACTGCCGATTCTAACGGATTCGTCATACCGGAAACCATGCACGCAGCGGTCTACCGGGGCAGCAGCGTGGTTAGCGTTGAGGAGATCCCAACGCCCGTGATTGGCCGCGGCGAGATCCTGATTCGCGTGGAGGCCTGCGGCATCTGCCACACCGATCTGAAGAAGATCGAGCACAACCTGCTGGCCCCGCCCCGCGTCTTCGGACACGAAACCGCCGGCGTCGTGGCCGCCGTGGGCAGCGGCGTTACCAAGTTCAAATCCGGCGATCGCGTTGTCGCTTTTCATCACATCCCGTGCCGCCAGTGTTTCTACTGCCGGCGCAAGATTTACGCCCAGTGTCCGGTATACAAGAAGGTCGGGATTACCGCCGGGTTCGAGCCTGCCGGCGGAGGCTTTGCCCAGTACGTGCGCGTCATGGATTGGATCGTGCAAGACGGCGTCGAGAAGATTCCCGACGGAATCTCCTTCGAGCGCGCCACCTTAGTGGAGCCGCTCAACACCTGCCTCAAAGCCGTGGTGCAATGCGACCTGCAACCGGAAGATTTCGTGGTCATCCTGGGGCAGGGGCCGATCGGGCTGATGTTCACCATGCTGACCCGCCGCACCGGGGCGCGCGTTGCCGTCACCGACACCATCGACACCCGGCTGCAGTTGGCCTCTCAATGCGGCGCCGAATTCGCCTGGGATCCCCGCACCGTCGATGTTGCCGCCGAGGCCCGGCGGCTTACCGATGGCCGTGGCGCGGATCTGGTGATCGTGGCCACCTCGGTTCCCGGTATCGTCGAACAGGCGATGGCCTGCTCGCGCCCCGGCTCCCGAATCCTGCTTTTTGCCCAAACTTCGGCCACCGAGCGCATAGAAACTTCCGGCGCGGACCTTTGTGTAGGTGAACGCACCCTTTTTGGGTGCTATAGTGCTTCAGTAGACCTACAACAAGAATCGGCGAAACTGGTTTTCGGTGGCGAGATTCCGGTGGAAGCACTGATCTCTCATCGTCTGCCGTTGGTTAAAATCTGTTCAGGTTTTGAAATGGCATTGCATCCAGGACCTAAATCGTTGAAAATAGTCGTTCAGCCACAGAGGTGGTCATAAGTGAATAACCACATGATGGCTGCTGTGCTTTACGGCAAGGAGCATTTGCAGGTAGAGCCGGTAGCTGTTCCTACTATCGAAAGCGGAGACATCCTCGTACGGGTAAAGGTGGCGCTCACCTGCGGCACCGATGTCAAAGTCTTCCGACGCGGGTACCACGCTCGGATGATCGTGCCCCCGGCTGTGTTCGGGCACGAGCTGGCCGGGGATGTCGTCGAAATTGGCGAGGACGTCACAAATTTCACAGTCGGGCAGCGCGTGGTGGCGGCGAATTCGGCGCCCTGCGGAGAGTGTTTTTTCTGCGGCCGCGGCCTGGAGAATCTCTGCGAAGATCTTCTCTTCAACAATGGCGCCTACGCCCAGTACATCCGCATCCCGGCGCGCATCGTGCAGCGCAATACCTACCTGATCCCAGACAAAGTCGGCTATCAGGATGCGGCCCTCGTGGAACCCTTGGCATGTGTCGTGCGGGGTTTTGAGGAATCGGCTCCCCGCGCCGGCGATACCGTTGCCATTGTCGGTCTCGGTCCCATCGGCCTGATGTTCGTCAAATTGGCCAAACTCTACGGTTGCCGCGTCATCGCGGTGGGCCGAAGACAGACCCAGTTGGATCGCGCCGCGGCTATCGGCGCCGATGACCTGATCATGGCCGGCGAGCATAGCGACCCGGTGAGGTCCATCCGCGAAATGACCCACGGGCGCGGTGTGGATGTGGCTATCGAAGCCGTTGGCCGGCCGCAAACCTGGCAGTGGGCCGTCAACATGGTCCGCCGCGGCGGCACCGTCAATTTCTTCGGCGGCTGCCCCAATGAGAGCAAGGTCAACCTCGATACCGCTCTGCTCCACTACTCCGAAATCACTTGCAAGGCCAGCTTCCATCACACTCCGGCTTATATCCGCAAGGCGCTCGAATTGGTTTGCGCGGGTCACATCACCGCCTCCTTCTTCGTCAACAAGGAAGAACCGCTCGCCAACCTGCTGGAAGTGATGCGCCACCTGACGAGCCACAACGGCCACCTGAAAACGGCGATCGTTCCGTAAATGTCCGCCGTGGGCTCACCCGCGTTTTTGCCCCCGGCGAGTTTTGTCCGTTCGCCCGAGGCCCTGGGTCGTTCCTGGTCGCCCGCTGAAGGCCGCGCCTACACCCGCTGGTTGGCCACCAACCACTACGAGAACTTTCACGTTGTCAGCTTTCTCCTCCCCAAGCGGCTCCACCAGGATTTCTACAACGTGTACGCGTATTGCCGTTGGGCCGACGATCTCGCCGATGAGATCGGCGATCCCGCCGAGAGCCTCCGTCTCCTCGCCTGGTGGCGCGGCGAACTCGATGGGCTGTACCAGGGGCGCGCCACTCACCCCGTCTTCGCCGCGCTCGGGCCTACCGTCGCCCAATACGGCATCCCCCGGCAGCCCTTCTCCCATCTGATCGACGCCTTCGTGCAGGATCAGACCGTCACCCGTTATCGCAATTGGGACGAGCTCTTCGGCTACTGTCGCAATTCGGCTAACCCGGTGGGACGCCTCGTGCTCTATCTCGCGGGCTTCAGCGACGCCGCGCGCCAGGCCCTCAGCGATGCCACTTGCACCGCCCTGCAACTGGCCAACTTCTGGCAGGATGTGACCGTGGACCTGCTCAAGGACCGGGTATACATTCCACTCGATGTCATGGAGCGCCACGGCTACACCCTGGAGGAACTCTTCGCCCGGCGCTTCACTCCCGCCTTCGCCTCCGTGATGCGCGAAATCGTCGCACAGGCGCGCCAATTATTTCTCGAAGGCCTGCCGCTTGCCGGCATGGTGGACCGGCGCCTGGCGATCGATCTCGACCTCTTTAGCCGCGGTGGCATGCGCGTGCTGGAAAAAATCGAACAACAGGGCTACGACGTGCTGGGCGCGCGCCCCGCCATTTCCAAAGTGGAGCGCCTCGGCCTGCTGCTCGGCTCGGTCGTGCGCGCGGCCTTCTCCACCCGGGCGGCGTGATGGTCACCGTCGAGCAATCCTATCGGTACTGCCTGCAAGTAGCGCGCAGCCGCGCCAAGAACTTCTACTATTCCTTCGTCCTGCTCTCCGCCCAGCAGCGTAAAGCCATGTGCGCCATCTATGCCTTCATGCGCTATTGCGACGATTTGAGCGACGAACCCGGCGCCTCTCGCGCCGCCGTGGACCGCTGGCGCGCGGACATGGAAGAGGCCCTCCAGGGCCGCTTCGCCGACCATCCCGTGTGGCCCGCCTTTCACCACACCGTGCGCCGTTTCGGCATCCCGCACGAGTACTTTCGCCAGATGATCGACGGCATTTCGTCGGATTTGGAACCGCGCAGCCTGCAAACCTTCGACCAGTTGTACGGCTACTGTTACCAGGTGGCGTCGGTGGTGGGCCTGACCATCATCCACATCTTCGGCTTCGACACGCGCAGCGCTCTGCCGCTCGCCGAAAAATGCGGTGTGGCGTTTCAGTTGACCAACATCCTGCGCGATATCCGCGAAGATGCCGAACGTGGCCGCATCTATCTGCCGGCCGAAGACCTGCGCCGCTTCGGCGTCACCGAAGACGACCTGCGCTCTGGAAACCGCACGCCGGCGTTCCTCCAACTGATGCGCTTTGAAGCCGCGCGGGCCCGCGCTTACTACGACGAGTCGCTACCCCTGCTCGAGTTGATTCATCCGCGCAGTCGATCGTCCCTGTGGGCGCTGATCTCCATCTACTCCCGCCTGCTGGAACGTATTGAAGCCACGAATTACGATGTCTTCTCGCGCCGCGTCCGCCTCAGCCTATTCGAAAAATCCTGGATCGTAGTCCGCGCCCTATCTTCGTAATAACGGCGCACCCGTGGCCTATCGGCTGATGGTCAGGATATAGCCCTCTCAAGGATTAAATACGGGTTCGACTGCTACCAGCTTCTCTGTTGAGGTGGGGCGCGGAGATCGATGTCAGTTCACTACGGTGGGTGCTTCGTGGCGGATGCCAGATCCAGAAACGTCCCAAGGCACCCAGGTCAAGAGCGCGCCCGTCACCATCTGGTCCTGCTCCGATGGCAGCAACGCCAGCCCGGCGCGCTTCTTCACTTTGGGGAGATCCCTGTGCGTGAATCACGCCGACCAGCCAGCGTTGACAGGGAGGGAAAGCTACGTCGATGGTTTCTG
>JAPKZC010000390.1 GCA_026394025.1 Candidatus Solibacter sp. | reverse complement strand
CTCGAGAACCTGCCCGGAGGCGGCAACTTCCTTGGTCAGGCGGCTGAGGTCCTCGGTGTTGGCAGCCAGCATCAACAAGATAAGGACATTCATTGAACTTCCAGCTCCTTGAGCGCCCGTAGGGCGAGTTGGTTTCCCGGCTTGCGACGGAGCAACTCCGACATCACGTCCCGCGCCTTTTCGCGCTCTCCCATGCGAATCCACGTTCTCGATGGGTTCAGGTACAGTATATCTTCGTCCGGCGCGACCTGTATGCCGTAGCGAAAGGCAGCAATCGCATCATTGGTTTGGCCCGTATTCATGTAGAGCACGGCAAGATTGTTGATGGCCGAGGAATCGTCGCGCCGCACGGATATGGCCAGCTCGAATAGCTTGCGAGCTTCGTCCGTCCGGTCCTGTTTCACCAGCAACAGGCCCAGACCGTTGGCGGCATCGCCGTTCCGCGGGTCGAGGTTCAGCAGATGGCGATACAACCGTTCGGCAGCCGCGACATCGCCCAATTTCTCTTGGGTCTGCGCCGCGTTAATCAACGCATAGGGAAGATCCGGGGCCAGCGCCAGCGCCTTTTCATAGCAGCGCAGGGCCTCGGGGAGGCGACCCGCCGCTGTTTCGACACCCCCCATTTCGTTCCAGCCCTCCGCCGTGCGCGGGTCCAGAGCCAGTGCGCGGTCGAGCGCTGCCCGCGCCGGCCCGAGGCGCTGCGCCTCGAGGTGAATCCGGCCGACGGCGAGCAGCGCCTTGACGTTGTCGGGGGTGCGCCGCAGCATCTCTTCCAGGTAGGGCAGCGCCTGCTCGGTGTAGCCGGCCTGCAAGAGCGCTCCGCCGATCTTGTAGTAATCGCGGCGGGGACGCCCGGTGAAGAACCCCTCGAAGGGCAGGCCGCGCGCGTCGGGCAACGGCCCCGCCAGTGAACGCAGATCGGCCTGCGCCGTGGCGGCGTCGGGGGCCACCGCATAGATCTTGCGCACCCGGCTTTCGCCATCCACCAGAAACCACTGGGGTGTTTCGAGATCGACCCGGTAATCGAAGAGATAGCGGCGGAAAATGGCGTAGGCGGCCGAGAGGTCGCCGGCAGCCTCACGCAGGTCGAGCGATTCGACGGCCACCGGCAGGCTCGGCAGGGGTTCGCCAGCGTGCAGCGCAAGCAGCATCGGCCCGCGCCGGCGTTCCGGCAGGGGCACGGGTTCCCACAGCCAGGAATCGTGCGGCCGGGCGCGGTTGTCGGTAGCGAACGGTGCGTCCGCAGGTAACTCCGTACGGGGCGCGAGGCGCCGGGAACGGATATCCGCGCTGCCCTCGGTGACCTCGTGGAGAAAACCGGCCGCGAGCGGCGGCAAATCCTGCACCTCCCCGGAAGGCCAGTGAATCCGCGCCTTCTCCGCGCGCTCGCCGTCCGCCAGGCCGAAGTGCATCCGCTTGGTGTGCTGGGAAAGATAGGCGGAGCCGGCTGCCAGCCACTTCACCTGGCCGTCCACCTCCACGCGGGCGCCGATGGCGTCGCGGTTCGACTTGGTGCCGCGCAGCGCGAGCACGATGGTCTTACGGGCCGTTCCGCAGGCATTCCGGAACACGCGAACCTGCGGCCCGATGCGACTCTTCAGCACGATATCTAGGTTGCCATCGCCATCGATGTCGGTGAACGCGAAGGCGCGGCTGTCCTCGGCCTTGTCGAGCCCGCTCACGCCCGAAAAATCGTGGTAGCGGCCGGCGCGCCGCACAAAGAACACGTTGGGTTCGGGAGCCGCCCAACTGTAGTCCTGGCGGATGAGCTGGTTGATGGCGTTCCAGCCGTTTTCATAATCGGGCGCGACCATGAATTTGGCGGGCGATTTGGCAACCACCTGGCGATAGAAGTAGCCCATCAGGTCGGTGCCGCCGTTGTTGGCTACCATCCCGCAAGCGATGTAGAGTTCGGGAACGCCGTCGTTGTCGAAATCGAAGCCGTCGCATGACCAGGACCAGGGGCAGATTTCGATGCCCTCCGAGTCGCCGGTATACTTGAAGGTTCCGTCGCCGTTGTTATGGTAGAGAGAGTTTCCCTTGACGTGGTGGCGGTAGGCCTCGCGGAGCGACGGGTCCTTGACAGCCGGTCCGAAGGCGGCGTCGTTGACGATCCGCTGCCCGCACGCGCTCCACATGTTCGACACCAGCAGGTCGGCGCGGCCATCGCCGTCGTAATCCATCCAGGCCGCGCTCATGCCGGGGCCCAGATCTTCGACGCCGGCCTCCGCGGCGACATCCCGGAAGTGCCCCCCGGTGTTCCGGTAAAGGTTCTTGCGGCCGAAATCGTTGGTGACGTACAGGTCTGGCCAGCCGTCCCCGTTGTAGTCGCACCAGGCGCCGGCAAAGCTGAAGCGGTTGTTGTTGTGGTTCATGCCGCTAGAGGCGGTCACGTCTTCGAAATAGCCGGGCTCACGGTCGAAGCGATTTCGGAATAGGAAGTTGGGCGGCCCGTTCTGCGCGTCGTGGTAAGGCACCGGATAGCGGTACTGGGCTTCGCTCTGGTAGTAGACGTAGCAGCAGAAGTACAGATCCAGGCGGCCGTCGCGGTCGAAATCGGCCGCGGCCACGCTGGTGAAGGAGCCTTGCGGGGGCACTGCAAAGTGGAAAGCATCGGGAAGCAGGCTGAACCGGCCGTTGCCGTCGTTCAGAAACACCAGCGGCTGGTTGGAACGCACCAGCACCAGGTCCTGGCGGCCGGAGTTGCGCAGATCGACGAACAGGGCGCATGCGGTGTCGTCCAGGATGTCGAGCCCGGACTGTTTAGCGATATCGCGAAGATGCCCTTTACCGTCGTTCTTGTAGAGCCGGTTGGGCAGGCCGCCGGGCTGGCAGACGTAGATCTCGTCGATGCCGTCGCCGTCGATATCGGCCGCCGCGATGCCGTTCTCGCCATATACGTCGATGCCGAGCGCGGGGTCCAGACGCGCCCGCCAATGCGGCACGCCGCGCGCGAGTTGTTCGCGGAACGATGGCTCACCGGCGAATGCGTAGCCGGTTATGTCCTGAAACAACGGCTTGTCGGAAAAGGTCAGCGTCTCCGCCACCGGCTCGAAGCTGGTGACCTTGCCGTCGGTCCAGGATTGTTTCCACCAGCCGACGCGGTGCTCCAGGCGTCCCCGGTTCGAGCTGCGGACATCATAGCGGATCCGGTCGCCGGGGAGGGAATAGAAGCGCGCCTGGCGGACTTCACCCAGCGACTCCCGCCACTCCCTCCAGCCGGCAGCGGCATCGCCCGGGTCGCCGAACACCGCGGCGGCTACGCCCGGTGCGAGATTCCGGTACTCGCGGGCCTTGGGCGATACGGCACGGCAATCGGGCGCGCACGGCAACTGCCCGTCCCGGGAGGCCGCCAGCAGCCGCGCTTCGATTTCGAGCGCGGTCTTCTCGGCGGGGAACTCGTCGAGGCCCGGTTCCACCATCGCCAGGGCCTTGGCATAGGGAGGCTGCAGGCGGAATTTGACAGGGAACGGTGCGGAAGCGTGTCCTTTGGAGGCAAACAGGCCGGAGGCGGCGCAGGCGGCGAGAAAGTCGCGACGGTTCATGGGTGCCCCAAACGTCTCACGGCAGTACCGGATTCCCTCCGATTGTCGCAGAGGTGAAGCACTCGATGGGGTGCCCAGAGACGCCAAGGCCCGG
>JAPKZC010000919.1 GCA_026394025.1 Candidatus Solibacter sp. | reverse complement strand
AGTACACGCTTCAGCAAAAGGCCGCGCTGGTCGGGGGAACCGCCTCCACCATGTTCCAGATGCCCGACTTCGTGGTCTCCGGACCGGTCGTGATCCCCAAACTCTATAACGGCAAAAACAGGACGTTTTTCCAGGTCGGCGGATCGTACCACGTGGACAGCTCGTCCAATGCAGGCAGCTATACCACTCCCACCCCCGAAATGCTAACCGGCAACTTCAGCGCCTACTCCAACCAGCTCTACGATCCGAACTCGACCGCCGGGAGCTTCGCCGCCGGCAACCTGTCGCGCTCCCCCTTCCCCGGCAACATCATTCCCACCAGCCGGTTCAGCACGATGTGGAATGCCATTGCCGCCAACAAGCCTTTCCTGGCTCCCCAGGCGGGCGCCGGCAGTATCACTAATACCGGCCCAAGCGGAAACATCGTGGCCTCGGGTACCGGCAACTACTATAACCTCACCAACCAGTTCCGCGTGGACCACAATCTCAACAGCAAGATGAGGATGATGGTCAGTTACTCCACCGGCAACCAGCATCAGCCGCAACGCAACGTCAACATCACCTACAAGCCGTACGATCAATACCAGACGTTGCAGTACACCGTCCAGAACCATGCCACCCTGTCGTTAACCTACACCATCAGCCCCACGCTCATCAGTGAGACCAAGGTCGGCATCTACCGGCGCACCGGTATCTACAAGCCGCTCGCCGGGGAAGATGAGACGTTTGCCATCGCCAAGACGGTTCCCAACCTGCCCGCCAACGTGTACCTCAACCCGGTCAACTTCGGGATGACCCAGGGGTCTAACGGCAGCTCTCAGCTCGGTGTCGGCACAATGAGAGTCGCGGTCAACAACAGCCACCAGTTCAACCAGGACTTCACCAAGGTCTGGGGCACACATGCCTTCAAGTTCGGGTATGAATGGCTGTGGCAGAACTACATCCAGCACGATATCTCCAGCCCGCGGCTGAGCCTCAGCTTCGGCGGCACCAACGGCTTGCAAGGCAACGGGTCGGGCATCCCCAACACGGGTGGCATCACGCTGGCGGATATCATGCTTGGGTACGTCACCAGCTACAGCTACGCGCAGCAGGGACAGAGCAACCTTCCGGTAGTCTCCAACCACAGCCTGTATTTCCAGGACGACTGGCGGATCCGTCCCAACCTGACCCTGAACCTGGGCCTCCGCTACAGCAATGAGACCCCGGCGCACAGCAAGTTCCCCGGGGGGCTCAGTGTCGGAAGTCTGACGGAACCGGACAACTACTACACCAGCGGCTCCGTACCCGGTGTCCTCACCTGTCCGGCGGGCGGATGCGTGGGCGGCTGGATCCAGCCCAAGGGCTTCCTCTGGAACCGTGACAACAACAATCTCCGGCCCCGTTTCGGCCTGGCCTGGAGTGTCAACGCCGATACGGTGGTGCGCGCGGGCTTCGCCATCATGACGCTGGATTGGAACCTCGGGTGGACCAACCAGAGCGAAGGCGGCGGCGGCAGCTTCTACAACCAATCCGTCTCCAACCCGGCCAACGTCTACACGCCGCTCTTCAATATCAACCAGGGCGTGCCGGCGTTCGTCTCGGTCCCGCAGAATGCCGCCGGACAGATTCCCACTTCGGCTTCGGCGCCATCGGCGCGCCCCACCATCACGGTGGTTCCCTCCGACTACCACAACCCCTATACGCTGAACTGGAATGTCAGCATTCAACGCTCCGTCAAGAAGGATTACATGGTGGAGTTGTCGTACGTCGGCATGCATAACATCGGTTTCAGCGGCAACTACAACTGGAACTCGCGGCCATGGGGGACAGGCATTGACGCGAACAACAAGGTCATCGACCTGACTCTGCCGGAGAATTGGGCCTATCGCAGCACCTGGGTCAACAATTCGTCGGGCGTCAACGGCACCCAAGCCTACAAGGTGTTTCCCAACCTGGGCGGCGTCAACTACCAGTGCAACTGCGTGCGCATGATCTACCATTCGGGAACCATTAAGGTGGAAAAACGGTACTCGTATGGCCTGAGCTTCCTCACCTTCGCCACCTGGCAGAAGGGTATCCAGAACGCTCCGGGCAATCTCTTCCAGAGCGACCAGTTGATGCGCGCCGTCACCGGACAGACGCAGAAGTATCGCTACGTCAGCTCCATGACCTACGAACTGCCGTTCGGCAAGGGCAAGAAGTGGATGAACCAAAGCCGCTTGTTGAACGCCGTGCTTGGCGGCTGGAGCTACTCGTGGAACTTCTCCGTCTGGGCGCCCACACCCGTCAGCCTCGGCTACTCGGGCGGCACCTACACCAACCCCGTGACCGGCGCGGTCGGCGCCCGGCAGACCTATCCGAGCTACGAGCCGGACCCCGGCAGCCAGCTCTATCTGATTCAGATTCCGAAGCTGCGGGACGGGTGGCAGGACATTGGACCGAACCGCTTCGTACAAACCGCGCAGAACCCGCTGGTCACCAACTGCGGTACCGCTCCTATCCTCCAGCCGAACGGAGCGACATGGGGTAACCAGTGCGTCGTAGTAGCTCCTTCGTTCGCCCGCGGCAATATGCCCAGCAACTTCTTCCGCATGCAGAGAATCATCGGGGCCAACGCGTCCATCTACAAGCAATTCCCCATCAAGGAGCGCGTCAAAGCGGAAATCCGGATGGATTACTACAACCCGTTCAAATGGTTCAACTGGGGCAACGCCGTTACCACCATGACCCAGAATAACCCGGCGATCTTCTTCACCCCCGGTCTTGCCGATTTCGGCGATTCCACCGAAGGTGGACCGTCGCAAATCCACATTTCGTTCCGCGTGAGGTTCTAGGCGGCGAAAGGTACCGGCAGCCAGGCTGCAAAACTCAACGGCGGATTCCAGACCTTTGGAATCCGCCGTTTTTCGTATCGGGAGCTGGGGTCAAACAAGAGGAACCTCAGTCGGGCTTCCAGAAGACCGGGCAGGGGTGTGCGACGTAGAAATGGAGTGGGGCGTGCCCCGAATCGGAGCCGCGACCGTCCGGAGGCAACCGCTCCCTAACGGTCGCGGCTCTGCCTGGCGTACCTCTACGCAAGGATTCTGTCGATTGGCCGATACTTGGGTAAAGGCCTCCACTTTCAAGTCGCGCACCCACCGGGCAGGTTCCGGACCTCCGGAATCTGCCCGGTTCTTTTGGTGGAGTCACCCGACCGCGCGACTAATCAGCGCAGCCTGTCGAATAACGTGGAAGCCGCGGTCACCGCCGCGCCCTCTTCCACCGCCGAAATCGCCAGAATGCGAATCTTGTCGTTGTTCGGCATAGTAAGCGTCCTGGCGCCGGACGGAACGTCCAGGACGTAGGCGAAGAGGTAACTGAATGCGTAGGGCTCATTGGAGCCGTCGGCCGCATGACGGTGGGAAGCGAACCATGCGACCGGCGCCGGCTTGATGTAACCCGGTTGGATTCCGGTCACCTCCGCGTATTCATCGACGCGGGTGCGTTGGGGAACTGGTGCGGCAGGCGCTCCGCCACCG
>JAPKZC010000155.1:5508-7954 GCA_026394025.1 Candidatus Solibacter sp. | reverse complement strand
TGATGAGATTGCGGGTCACTTGGCTACCGCCTATCCGGAGGTGACGCCGGAACAGGCGCGGAAGGATGCGGAGCAGTTCATCCAGTCCCTTGTCCCTGGCTTCGTCATTCCCTCGCCCGATGAGCATTGAACCGCTGTCCGTCCCTGACCTGACCGTGCCACCGCCCGGAGTGCCGCGCGTGGTCCCGCCGCCAGGCGCCCCCGTGCCGCCGCCCGTGGTGCCACCTTGCTGGCCCCCACCCGCCTGGCCGCCGCCGATGCCGCCGCGCTGCTGAAAGAAGGCGGCAATGCTCACCAGGGGCGTAGCCGCCAGCGCGATCCCGCTAGAGCGCAATGCCAAGCCCGGAAACCCCATCGGGAATTCCACCGCCGCGCGACCGCGCCGTCCCGTCGTGGGCGCGGTATCCATAATCCCCGGAAGGGTACCGCTGACGCCGCGCGCGTCGATGGGATAGATCGCGACGTTCGCTTTGTTGCACGAATCGATGGCCGCGTTCGCCTCCGAACGCGCTTCGCTGCTCAGCGGGAATCCCGAGGTGAACAGGATCCGGCTCTTGCGCCCCGGAATCTCGGTCAGGTTCTTAGCCATGCTCCGCAAGGCCAGCAGCATGCTGCGCGCGCCGTAGTCGCCAATGCCACCGCCCAGGCGCGGCCCGCCACCCAGGCTCGCCAGTTCCGGTCCCGGCGCCACGCCGGATGCCTTGATACTCGCCACAACCTGCTTGAGCCGGTCGATGTCGCCGGTGAAGTTTTGCGCCACCTGCATTCCGACGGTGAAGTTCACTACCGCGATCAGGCGGTCCGGACCCGCATTGGATTCAATGAAACGCGCCGCCGCCTGGCGCGCCTGCGCCTGCTCCCCCACCGCCATGGTGGAGTTATCGAAGAAGAGGACAATATAGCGCTTCTGCCCGGCGGGGCCGTTCGGGTCGGCGCCTGACGAAAAGGTTTTCAGCTGCTGCTCTTTGTTGTCTTCCCAGACCTTGAAGTTCTTCAGTTCCAGGTCTTCGACATACACGCCCTTCTTGCCCGTCACCACCACGTCCACCAGCACCAGCTTGGTTTCCGTCCGGATTACCGGCGGCGCCCCCTGCGGCTGCGCCTGTTGGGCCGGCGCCAGGGCGCCCGCCAGAAGAAGAACACCGCTCAACAGAATCGTGCGCTGGAATCGCATGCTACACCCCTTAGTACGGAATTTCGACGGCGCCGTTCTGCGCCGACATCAATTGTCCTTCGACATCCCTGACCACCAGCCGGACCGAATAAGTGCCCGGCTTCACATCGAAGCTGGAGCGGATGGTCAAGCCTCCGCCCAGGCGTTTCTCCACCGTCTCGTCCAGCAGCCGCATGTCAATCCTTTTCTGATTGCCGGTCGCGTACACGCCATTGCGGTCGAACAGGCCCGCCACCACCGTCAGCTCGTTGCAGTTACGATCCTCTTCCTTGCGGAACTTGAGGCGTTTGACGTCCACCCTGATGACCAGCGCAACCCGCGCCTTGTCCTCACCCACCTTGAAGAACTGGGTGTGCAGTTCCACCGGGATATCGCTCATCTCCTCGCGCGAGAACAGCGCCTCTTCGATTTCGCGCTTCGCGGTCTCGATGGCGTTCTCCAGATGCCGCGGCGCATAGTAGCCCGTGCGCGCATTGGCGCTGACATCTTTCACGTTCTTGAGCGTCACCTTCAGGGCGTGGAAACTGCCGTCCATTTTCAGGTTCTGCGGCGAAAAGGCCAGCAGGTAATAGTATTCCGGAGCCGCCGCCAGCCGCGCGAAGCCGCCGTCCAGATCGTTGCTGTTCTGGAAGAAGGTGGCGCCCGTGCCGGCCGCCAGTTCCGCCATCACGTCGGCTTGCGCGCGGTTGGTCTCGCGCTCCATCTGATTCAGAATGCGGTCCGTAATGAAGTTGGTGCCCTGGCGCGTGATATCGGGAGTGTCCGTATAGAGACCGCGCGCGTCCAGCGAGTTGATCAACACGCTGGCGCGAATCGCGCGGTCCATGATCTCGGTCTTTTCGATCGAGTGATCCGCCAAGGTCACAAACCCGTTCGACACCAGGATGATCGAGCGTTGTCCCGGCATGGCCGCCATACGGCGAACCAGTTCTTTGATCACGCCCATGGCGAGGCGCGTTTCATGGTCGCCGAGACTCAGTTCCTGCGAAGCGGCCTGCTGGGCCATCTGCTGTGCCGTGGCATATTGGGATGGATCGAGGCTCTGGCAGGTCATGACATCCCGCGTCGCGGCGTCCAGCACGGTGGGGTGGTGCCTGTTCTGGATCAGGTCCGCCATGTAAAACGTCATGGTGGGGCAGGTTCTGGTGCCTTGTCCGGTCACCGGACGCAGGCGCAGTTTGCCCAGCGTCTCGTGCAGCTTAGCCCGGTCGTCGGTGAAATCTTCGATGGTCTGCCCGGAGGTGGTGTAGATGGCCGCGCGATCGGTGGTGC
>JAPKZC010000155.1:900-5490 GCA_026394025.1 Candidatus Solibacter sp. | reverse complement strand
GATCGGTGGTGCGCAGCGCGTTATCGATGTGCCGGCCGGCGGCATCCCGCGAACGCGCCAGATCGCCGAATTTCATGTGCACGTCGTCGAACAGGTAGGCGATGAAGCGGTCCGGCAGGTCGGCCGCGGGTTTCTCCTCGAACGGTTTGTCGGGGTTCGGGACGGGCGCCGTGCCCCCCGCTTTGTTGAGGCGCCCCGCCGCCCTCTCCATGGAGAAGCGCGCGATATATTGCGGCTTGCCCTTATCGAACAGTTGGAAATCTTCCTGCTTGAGGTTGCTTAACGCCTTGCCCTGGCGGTCGCGGACCACTACCGGCACCATCACCAGGTTGACCCGCGCCTTGAACAGCGCCGGCTCATCGTGCGTCGCCATCTCCGCCGCACTCTTGGGGGGCGTTTGGGGCGGCGGAGGCGGCGCGGTTTGCCCCGAGGCGGCGCACGCGCCCAAGATGGTCAGCGCAATCGCGCGGCAGCCGGACCTGATCATAACTGGCTCATGGGGTCACAGTCATCATAGGACAACCAAGCGCCAACTACAATCCGAGCGCCTTAATGTGCTTCTGCTTGCGCGCTTTACGCGGCTGTATTGCATCTGTTATGCTCCCCCGTATGGGTATTAGAGGGTTTTATTCTCTCGTGCTATGCGTGTGCGCCTGCGCCGCCGCGTTCGGCCAAGGCACAACCTCGCGGGTCCTCGGGACCGTGCAGGATTCCAGCGGGGCCGTTGTGCCCGACGCTTCGGTCAAGTTGATCAACGAGGGCACGCGGCAGACCTTCGAAGCCCGCACCTCGGCGTCCGGCACTTACGCTTTCGAGGCAGTGCAGTCGGGCTCGTACCAGATTGACGTGGAAAGCCAGGGCTTCCGCAAATTCAGTTCGCGCGGCAATCTGGTCAACATCGGCCAGCCCACTACCGTCAACGTCAAGCTCGAAGTAGGCACCATCGTCGATACCGTGGAAGTGCAGTCCTCCGCCGAAGCCGTGCAAACATCCAACTCCGGTAATTATGGCAACCTGATTTCCGGCACCGCCGTCAAGGATCTCCCCATTGTGGGGTCGCGCGGCCGCAATCCGCTGGACCTCGTCATCTCCCAGCCCGGCGTGGTCAATGGCGCCGCTACCGGCGGCGGTATCCACGTGCATGGGGCGCGCGACCGCTCCTGGAACTACACCCTCGATGGCATTGACGTCAACGATTCCAGCCAGGGCGGCAGCAACACCACCTCCTTCCGCCTCAACCCGGACATGCTCGACGAAATGCGCATTCTCACCGGCAATAACACCGCCGAGAACGGCCGCAACTCGGGCGGCCAGGTCGCCATGATCACGCGCTCCGGCTCCAACAATTTTCACGGCGACGGCTTCTGGTTCTATCGCACGCCGCGCCTCAATGCCGCCGAGTGGGAGAGCAACCTCGACAATCTTGGCAAGGCGCAGCTCCAGCAGCATATCTACGGCGGCGGCATCAGCGGCCCCATCGTCAAGAACAAGACGTTCTTCTTCGCCCAGATTCAGGCGTTGCGCGCCCGCTCCAGCCGTGCCACTGCCCGGACCGTCTACACCACCACCGCCCGCACCGGCGTGCTGCGTTACGTCAAAGGTGGCCGCAACCAGCCCGCCGGAACTGCCGCGGCGTCGGTGGACGCCGCCGGCAATCCCCTGCCCGGCCTCAACATCGGCACCTACAACATCGGGCAGAGCGACCCGCAGCGCATCGGGCTAGACCCCACCATCCAGGCGGAAATCAAGAACGAGCCGCTGCCCAACAACTTCACCGTCGGCGACGGGCTCAATACCGCCGGCTACAACTTCAGCGCGCAGGCGTCGGAACGCCAGCACGATCAAACCATCAAGATCGACCAGATTCTGAATGGCAAGAACACTGTCTATGGCCGCGTGGCCTGGGGCCGGGACGATAGTCTGTGCGACGTGGTCAACGGCGGCCAGCCCATCTTCCCCGGCGGACCCTGCCAGGTCAACACCCTGCGCGGCCCGCGCAACTTCGCCATCAACTGGCGCTTCACACCCACCAGCCGCATGACGAATGAATTCGTGATCGGCCAGAACCGCTACGACCCCATCTTCGGCCAGCCCGAATCGATCGACAAGATCACCCTTCTCGCCACGCCCGTGGACAACACCGCGCAGTACAACTTCGGCAACTCGCGTGTGGTCAGCACCTGGCAGGTGGTGGACAACTTCGCCTACTTCCGCGGAGCCCATGCCTTCAAGTTCGGCGGCAACCTGCGCCGCGTCCGCGAAGAAGACATTCGCGGTAGCGTGGCGGGGCTCAATGCCAACGAGGAAGTCAACTTCTCCACCAGCGTCAACACCGTGGATCCCGCCACCTTCGGGCTGCCCGCCGATCTCAACACCACGTTCGACCGCGGACTCTTTCAGTCGCACATCAATTTCCAACTGGGCCGCGTGGGCGAGTTCCACCGCGGCTTCGTCGCCCAGGGCGATCAGTGGGCCAAGAGCACCTTCCTGTTCGATACGCGCTATCCGGAATACGAAATGTACGCCCAGGATACCTGGAAGGTCCGTCCCAACCTCACCGTCGATATCGGGCTGCGTTACGAGATCCGCCTCTCGCCGAGCACCCCGAATAACAACATTCGCGTCCCCAACCAGCCCATGGTGGCCGGCGGCACGCCCAGCAACACCGTGCAGTGGGTTCCGGGTAAACTCTTCAAGAACCAATTGGGCAATTTCGGGCCCTCTCTCGGCTTCGCCTGGGATCCGTTCCGCACCGGCAAGACGTCGGTTCGCGGCAACTACCGCATTGCCTATGACCGCATCAACATGTTCGTGGTGGCTTCCACCATCCTGGTCAATCTTCCGGGAGCCGCCTTCGCCGCCATCAATACCGATTTCGGCCAAGGTGGCGGCCGCCTGGCCAACCTGCCGGCGCTCAATGCCCCCACCACCAAGCCCAGCGCGCTCTACCAGCCGGCGGCATTCTCCTCCGCCTCCAATACGGTGATCGATCCCAATCTCAAGACGCCGCGCACCCACCAGTGGGCGCTGAACATTCAGCGCGAAGTGGCCCGCAACACCATCGTGGACATCGCCTATATCGGCCGCCGCGGCACTCGCCTGCTCGGCGCGTACAACGTCAACCAGACCCAGATCTTCGCCAACGGCTTCCTGGACGCTTTCAACACCGTCAAAGGCGGCGGCGAATCCTCCATGATGAACAACCTGTTGAAGGCCGATTCGCGCCTCAACGCCGGCGAATCCGGCTCCCAGATGGTGCGCCGTTTGTACGCCTCCAACCTGACCCTGAATTCGGTGGGCGCGCTGGCCGGTTCGCTCGCCACGCGTTTGCAGAACGGCGTCTCGGTGACCCAACTTTCCGCCGGCCAGCCGTTCGTCTTCATCCCCTACCCGCAGTACACCAGCCTCAACGTGCTCGACTCCAACGATTTCTCCACCTATCACGGGTTGGAGGCGCAGTTGACGCGGCGCTTCTCCCAGGGCATCTCCTTCAACATTGCCTACACCTGGTCCAAGTCGCTCGACACCCGTTCCTTCGATCCCACGCTCACCGTGGTCGGCACCGGCAACGCCTCCACCGCCGCCGATACGCCGTTCGACATCAACAACCGGCGCCTCAACTACTCGTACAGCGATTTCGACCGCCGCCATGTCTTCCAGTGGAACCTGGTCGCCGAACTGCCCTTTGGTAAGGGCAAGCACTTCCTGAATAACGCCAGCGGCCTAGTGGATCGCGTGCTCGGCGGTTGGGAACTCACCGGCTTAGGGCGCGTCACCAGCGGACGTCCCTTCTCGGCCTTCGCCGGTACCAATACGATCAGCAACGTCAACCAGTCCACTGCCAACTGCACCGGGTGCAGCCGCGGCGATGGATCGGCGTTCACCGATGCCGCTTCCGGCCTGCTCTGGTACTTCGACGCTGCCGATCGAGCCAAATTCAGTGCCCCCGGCGCCGGCCAGTTCGGCAACACGGGCCGCAACTACTTCCTTGGACCCCACTGGTTCGAAATGAACGCTTCGCTTTTGAAGCGCGTGCCCGTGACGGAGCGGGTGAAACTCGAATTCCGCGCCGACGCCACCAACCTGACCAATACCCCTAGTTTCGGCGGGCCCACCACGGACATCACCAGTTCGACCTTTGGCCGCATCCGGAATACCGTATTTAGCTCTTCCCGCAAAATCCAGTTAGGCGCCAAGATCCGGTTCTAGGGCCGTCGCGCCCGCGCTCGAACATTTCCCGGAAGAAAATCCGGGATATCATCGTCTCATGGCATGGATGGTGCTGGCAGGGTCGGATCGCGATCTCATTGAGGGGTGCCGCCGCGGCGAGCGAGACGCCTTTCGCGCCCTGTTTGAAACCTACCAGGACAAGATCTACTCAATCGCCCTGCGCTTCAGCGGCAATGAAGCGCTCGCCATGGACATCGCCCAGGATACCTTCCTCAAGCTCTTCTCCTCGATGGCCGAGTTCCGTGGCGATGCCTCCTTCAGCACCTGGGTCTACCGTCTGGTAGTCAACAGTTGCCTCGATCACAAGCGTCGAGCCTGGCGCCTGATTCCCATCGCGGACGAAGTAATGGCGGTGCTGCG
>JAPKZC010000155.1:0-865 GCA_026394025.1 Candidatus Solibacter sp. | reverse complement strand
CGCTGCACGGGCTGTCGCACTCGGAGATCCGCGGGCGGGTGCAGGGCGCCGTGGAGAAACTGCCCGCCGAGCAGCGCATCGTGGTGGTACTGCGTTATACCGAGGGACTGGCTTACGAGGAAATCGCCGAGGTACTGAGCTGCTCGATGGGGACGGTGGCATCGCGCCTCAATCGCGCCCACAAGGCGCTGGGGCGGCGGCTGTCGCATCTGAAAGGAAGCTCGCATGTCTGATGACTGGCTGGAACGGCAATTGGCGCGTGACTTGGCCCCGGTGACGGCGCCGGACACACTGGGAATCCGCCTGGGGTTCTGCCCGTCCAAGCGCGGGGAGTTCCCGCGGGCGGCGCTCGCGGTGGCTGCCGCGGTCGTCATGATCATTGCTGGGGGCTATGCCGCCAGCCGGACGGCGGGGGCGGATCTGCGCCCGTTGGCCTCACGGGAATCGCGCGGCACGGTATCCGTCGAGTTCGCGTCCACCGATCCCGTGGTGATCGCCGCCTGGCTGCGCCGTGAAGCCGGCGTGGACGTTCCGCGACGGCCGGCCGAAGGCGTACGCGCGACCGGAGCCCGGCTTCTCAGATGTGACGGCGGGGCGACGATACCCTTGCAGGTAAACGCCGGCAAGGCCACCGTTTTGCTGGCGCACTCCGGTATCGAGCGACGCGCTCACACCTTGGCCGCACCTTCCGAAGCCGGCTGCCGGCTCTGTCACACTCTCTAGCTCTCTAGCTCTGGTGTAGCTACAGTTGGCAGGCGAAATCGCCTGCCCCGCGCAAGCCCTTGCGCACCAACGTGAGACAGATGCTTCTGAACCTTTCAACACTACAGCGCCGGGTCAATCTGAAAAGTTCTTCACGTACACG
>JAPKZC010000119.1 GCA_026394025.1 Candidatus Solibacter sp. | reverse complement strand
TCGGCATGTAGCGCCTGGGACCGGCTGCATGGATGGCCCGGGCCACCACTTCCTTGCCAGTGCCGGTTTCGCCGGTGATCAGTACCGTGGCCTCGGTGGGCCCCACCATTTCGATGAGCTCGGTGACCTTGCGCATCGCCGGGCTCTTGCCGATCAACTCCGTCCCTGGCGCCGCTTCCTGCAGATCTTCGCGCAGGCGCACCACTTCGCGCCGCGCCCGCTTGTGCTCCAGCGCGTTGGACACGAGGTGCGAGAGCTCATCGGGATCGACCGGCTTGGTGATGTAGTCGTAGGCCCCCAGCTTCAGCGCCTGCACCGCTGTTTCCACGCTGGCATAACCGGTCATGATGATGATGGTCAGGTCCGGATCCGCCTCCCGCAAACGGGCCTGTAGTTCCATGCCGTCCATGCCCGGCATCTTGATGTCCAGCAGCGCAATATCGAACTCCGCCTGTTGGATCACCTCCAGAGCTTCCCGGGCGCCGCCGGCGGGCCGCGCGGAATACCCCTCGCTGGTAAACCACTTACCCAGCGAATCGCGCACTACCAGTTCGTCGTCGACGATCAGGATTCTGCCCTTGGTTCGAGTTGCCGTTGGTGGTTCCACTACGCTTACCATTTGGTCCTCCCCTTGCGTCCCGTTACCGCTTTGCCTCGCCTGCTCATCGCCTGGCCCCCGCGGGCACCGCCGCCGTCGCCGGCAGGGCCACGCGGAACTCCGTGCCTTCGCCCGGTTCGCTCCGGACGGTGATCTCGCCTGCATGCTGCTCGATAATGCTCGCCGCCACCGCCAGGCCAAGCCCCGTGCGGTTCTGATCTTCCTTGGTGGTGAAGAACGGGTCGAAGATGCGCGGCAGCACGTCTTGCGGGATACCCGGACCGGTATCTTTCACGCGCACCACTCCCTGTTCGCTGGCAGCGTCGAACTCCGTCGCCACCTCCAGCGTGCCGCCCTTGGGCATGGCCTCCGAGGCGTTCACCATCAGCACCAGAATCACCTGCTGAATCTGGTTCCCGTCGCATTCCACCGCCGGCAACCCCTCCGCCAAGCTCTCTTTCAACTCGATGCTCTGCAAATCCAGCTTGTGCTGCACCAGTTGGACCGCGCGGTGCACCACCGTGTTGAGATCCTGCGGCTCGCGCTGGCTGGGCGCCTGGCGCGAAAAGGTGAGCAGGGTCTTGACGAGTTCGCCGCACCTCTTGCTCTCGCGCTCAATGGTCCGCAACTGCTCCGCCATCTCGTCGCGCCCCTCGAATTCCAGCTTCTGCACGCCTCTCAGCGTGAGGTGCGCGTAGGTTAGGATGCCGAATAGCGGGTTGTTGATTTCGTGGGCTACCGTGGCCGCCAGCTTGCCGATGGAGGCCATCTTCTCAGAGCTCAGCAGCGTCTTGTGGATCTTCTCCAGTTCCGCGGTCTTGCGCCGCACCCGCTCTTCGATTTCCGTCTGCACCCCTTCCACCTTCGAGGTCATTTTGTTGAAGGAGCGCGCGAGGTCGCCTAACTCGTCATCGGACCCGACCGGAAGGCGATAGGACAGGTCCCCATCGGCCACGCGGTGGGTGCCGTCGATCAGCTTCTTCACCGGCCGGTACACCACGATCCAGATGAACGCCACGGCCAACGCGGAACCCAGCAGAATCGCGCCCACCAGAAAATAAGCCAGGTTGGCCTGGTGCTGCGCCATCTGCACGTCCACCGTGTCCAGCGAGAGATTGGCATCGATCACCCCCAGGACCTGCTGCCCCGCCGGATGCACGTGGCAGGCCGCATCGGAGCATTCCGGCGCGTTCCCCACCGGCTGGATTACAGCCAGGACGCTATGGCCCTGTCTGTCGGCAAAACGGCGGGCGCGATCCTTGCGATTCAATTTGGTGAGGGGCGCGGACTGCTGGTGGCATCCGTAGCAGGCTTCGGCGTTCTTATCGACCACCGTATTGATTTCTGCGGTTTCGGTTGACAGCGTGATCCGCCCTTCCTTGTTGAACAGGCGGATCCGCCGGATGCCGTTCTCACTGCCCAGTTCCCGAATGATGTTATACAGCGCTTCGCGATCATTATGCAGCATCTCGTAGTGCGTGCTGCGCAGAATCACATCGGCGATCCGGTAGGCCGACTGCTTGATCAACTCCTCGGAGTGGCTGCGCTCCATGCGGAGGTTGATATAGCCGAATAACGCAAAGAAAGCCGCCGTACTCGCGATCACGCAGATCGCGAGCTTGGCGGCCAGTCCCAGGCGGATTTTGCTGGACAGTTCCATCAGACGGCGACTTGGTCTTCCTGTTCTTCGCGCGCCGGTTCATGCACGGCCGCCTCGAAGACCGGGAAGTTCTGCGCCACGAAGTGGAAAATCGCAAAGCCGGCGGCCACAATGGAAAGCGTCACCGCCACCTCGCTCCATTTCGGAATGTAATGCGTGCCGCTGCCCGCTTCGAGGCCCGTGATGCCCACGTTGAGCCGGTTCGTGATGAACCCGAACACCACCATCACCGCGCAGGCATACAGGGCGCCGGGCCGCATCCGCACCTTGGCTTGAAACAGCAGCACGGTGGGAATCGCCATCAGCGCAATCTCCAGCCAGAACAGCCAGGTCTCCGTCCGGTTTAGCCCGAGCAGGCCAAACACGTGCCGGTGGCCCATGTCCAGCAAGCGAATCCACAGGTATACACTCAGCAGCACCGCCATTACCCGGCCCATGCTGGCCAATAGGGGGAGTTCCAGCGCCCGCCCAAACGCGCGGCTGCTGTGCCAGCTTTCGAAAATCGTCATCGCCAGGCCCACCGCAATCGCCGATACCCAGAACAGCAACGGCAGAATGGGCGTATACCACAGCGGATAGAGTTTCTCCGGCACAATCAGGAACAGCGACCCCAGCGAACTCTGGTGGAGCGTGGAAAGCAGCACACCGAGAATCATCAGCGGCACCGAGATCTTGTGGATCCACTCCAGGGGCTTGTGCCAGCCGAATTTCTCGAACACCATTGGCAGGAATTCCAGGAACAGGACCGTCGTGTAGAGCGTGACGCACCACGCCACTTCAAACATCACCGAGCGCGGATTCCACATCACTAGCGGATGCCACAACCGATCCGGCCGCCCCAAGTCGAAAAGCAGCCCGACCACCACCAGCGAGTAGCCCAGAAACGCGGTCAGAATCGCCGGCCGCAGAACGGGCTTGTATTCCTCGATATTGAAGATGTGCACAATCGCCACCAGCGTGAACCCGCCGGCCGCCAGACCCACCCCGCACATCACGTCGAAGGCGATCCAGAGGCCCCAGGGGAACTTGTCGCTCATGTTGGTGGAGCCGCCCAGTCCGTACATCACGCGCAAGTACGTGGCAAACAGCCCGCTCAGCATGATCCCAGCGAAAATCACGCGCCAGACGGTAATTTTGGGGAAATGCAGGTTCATCTCCGGCGACCCTCCTTCTTGGCCACTTCGGCCCGGCGGTTGGTGATCCACCAGATCCCGCCCAACAGCACCGTCCCCGTGGAGACTACGTCCGGCACAAGTTCCAGCACGCGCCACGTGGTTTCCGGCAAGGCTTCCATCGGAACGTTGGTGCGCAGCCCGATCTGCTCGAAGGGCACCGCCGAAAGGTACAACACGGCGGTGCCGCCTACTTCATTCACCCCGTAGACCTTGTTGTAGTACCCACCGGGTTTCTCGGCGATCCGCTTGCGCGCTTCGGCCAGCAGTTCATCCCGCTCGCCGCACGCCGTGGCGCCGACCGGACAGGCTTCCGTGCACGCCGTCGGCTTGCCCTTGCTCTGCCGCTCGAAACACATGTCGCATTTGCGCACCTTCGGCAGACGCTTGTCCCACTCGTAGGACGGCACCTGGAACGGGCACGCCTGCATGCAGTAGCGGCAGCCCATGCACTTGTCGGCGTCGTAGACCACCGGTCCCAGAGCCGTCTTCTGCAATGCTCCCACCGGGCAGACCGAAGCGCACGCCGGTTGTTGGCAATTCATGCACAGGCGGCGGCTGTAGCGCTCACCGTGGGTTTCCACCGCTGTCAGCTTGTGGGCCGAGATCGACTCTTCGGCGGCGATCTTGTCGTTGTACGGCAGTTGCAGCCGATGCAAAGGGTGCTGTCGTACAGTATGGCCTTCGACATAATGAGACCCTCAATTCCTTTTTAACAGAAAACGATGGCAAATGTGTAGGAAATCTTTACAGCAATGCCAACAAAAGCCTAGGTCGTGAGGAAGAACTCGCCGGTGACTTCCTTCCAGTTGGCTTCGGGCAGTGCCGCCATCAGGTCTTCCGCCGGCCGTCCGCCATCCGCCGCCACCGCTCCGGCCAACTGCGGCTGCCGTGAATAGAGGCGCTCGACCGCTTCGCGCATCCAGTCACCTACCAGCATGCGGGGAATCAGGTTGCGCGTGGTATTTTCCTCGTCGGGAACGTGTACGCTGACCAGCCAGCCTTTGCCGTAGGGATCCTGGCGCAGCAGTGCGGGGTTTTCGAGCACATCGGCGTTGATAGCCATGACTTCGCCTTCGGTGGGGGAGACCATTTCCGTTTTCTGCCCATCGCGGAAGAACGAAATCACTTTCTGGCCCTGCCGGATCCATTGGCCAGGCTTCGGCAGTTCGATCTTTTCGATTTTGCCCATCAGCGCGGCGGCGAATTCATCCGCCCCCACGCGCACTACATTCTGCCGCTCCCGCACCAGCCAACTGTGCCCGCTGTGATACGAAACGCTTTCCGGAACGAGGAAACCATCCACATAATCCGCACCGATCCGCGCAGCCGCGGCCAGGGGGGCTTCCGCAGATACCGTGTGGATAGCCTTGCGTCGATTCAAGAAGTAGTCCAAAACAATGAAGCCTAAGAAGGTGCCGAGAACTAGAAGAACTGTCATAGTGTTTACCGCCTTTCTGTGATCTATTAGGGCACTTGGGTTGCCAAACAGAGGTGTGTTTTGCCTCTTTATGCGTTGCAGAATCATACAGTTGCAGGTGTAGAAATTTATTACGTGGGCCGTGTTGTAGATAAATCCCACGTCGAGATGTCGTGAAACACTACTATCGCAAGCAAAATCAAAGGCTTACGTGCCGCGTAGCTGAATCCTACACCCCTGTTGTAGAACCCAGCAATCTGGAGGCGGGATAGGATCGGCTCGGTAGCGGGGCAGGCTGCCAGCCGGGCAGTTGGCCGACTGACAGTCGGCTGCAGCCTACCAGGCTAGCCCCTCAAGGGCACCGCGATGCTTCCCGGCTACAGGCGGCCACGGAACCGCACGGCGAGCACCGCCGAGTTCCAACCTTGAGCGCTTGGGTTGAGCGTTTTGTAGTCCGGATACGCGGTGCTCTGCAACTCCCACCGCGGATCCTTGTACGTCCAGGTTTCCTGCGCAAAGTTGGTCACATAGGTGTCGGCGTTGCTGCTCAGCGCCGCCGCAGTAACTTCGCACGTATAGTAGTAGTAGTCGCCGTCCTCCCGATAGGTGCAGGGCAGATCCCGCAGGACCACGCGCACGCGGGTGTAGACCCCATCCGCGGTCTGCTTCCTGGCATCGATGGTGGCTTGCGCTACCTTTCGGGCGGAATCCACCGCGCCAGAAACCGTCAATGCGGGCGCCGACTCCTTATAGATGCTCGGTGGCGCATTCAACGTGAAGTTGGGATAGGACCAGTTGAAGGTCGTCGCGCTGTAGTCTGAGCTCCAGACCTGGATCCCGGTATAGTTCAGCTTGCCGGAAACCAACATGGGAACGAAGCTGTCGAAGTTCAAGCTGGTTGGCCCAGGGCCGGGCCACGGCGGCGTTCCCGTCGGCGGTTGGTCCTTCGGCGTCAGCTTGAGCACAACCTGCACATTGGTCATCTCGCCAGGCTTGCCGAAGCGGCTCTGCACCACCCAGACCCACAGCCGGGAGCNNNAGGGCACGCGCCCCGTCGAATCCACAGTCAGCCACGGGCTCACCACCTTGCCATCCGCATCCAGCGCCGCCACCCGCATCTTCACCTGATCGTCGGCATTCTGCGGCGGCGGGAAGACCAGCGAAAGATTCATCGCGTCCTCCACCTCCGTGGATTTCGGCAGGGTGATCAGCAGATGCCGCGCCGACAGATTCGGCAGGCTCACGTCCACGGTGGCGCCGCGCGTGGTGGCCTCCACCCTCCGTGCCTCGGCAACCAGCGCCTCCAGCAGGGGCGGGGAAGCCGTCATGTTCAGCGCCGGGTCGCTGGTTGGGGTATTCACCGAGCAATCCAAATGGACGTTGCCACGTCCCCAATCCTGGATGAACTCCAGCCAGCGCTGGCCCAGCCCCCGCGATGCCAGCGATATCCGCAGCATCTCGGTGGGGCGTGTCGAAGCGAGCACGGTGAACTGCGGCGCCAACACCTCGCCCGGCAGCGTGAGTTTCTCCCACAACAGGAGGTATTCTATGAACGCCCTGGCCCCAACTCCCAGCAATTCGTTCGTTGCTGCATCCTTGCCGTCATCCTCCAGGCCAGAGGTCAGCAGCGCGCGAATCGCCTCCGCTTTCGGGTACGCAGTGTGGCGGCAGCTCAGCAAATCCTCGATTGTATCGGCCATGCCCTTGCCCCACCAGGACCAGGCCGGGAACTTCTCTAACACCGGATAGTGCAATTGAATCGCCAGCACCGCCGCCGTCTCGGCCGCGACGGTGTCCTCGGTGGCGAAGCCGTCCCGTATGTCCATTAAGACATCCGGGTCGATCAGCAGGAGGAACGCACCATT
>JAPKZC010000222.1:7515-8637 GCA_026394025.1 Candidatus Solibacter sp. | reverse complement strand
GTGCAGCGGATGCATGAACTGCTCATTGCGGTCGAAATAAATATGGCCGAGTTCGATGCCATCGGGGTGATGTTCGTAGCACCAATCGAAGGCTGCGCCGAGCGCACATTGTCCGCAAACCACGTGGGGGTCGGTAATCCTGTAACCTTCTTCCAATAGCTTCTCCCGTGCAGTCGTATCGATCGTACACACGACCGCCCGGAAGGCTAGTTTCGGGAGGAATTGAAGGTAGTTTAATGCGTCCATGATGAGCGCCTGACGGCGCTCCGCGGACCAGCCAGTAAAGACCTTGTTCCCTGTGAGCAGATCGGTCACATGCAAATAAGGCGCGTGCGGTTCACGTTTTTGCAGAACCTCGGAATTCCACTCCGTCTCGAAACGGTTCCAGAAATGATCCCGTGCAGTGAAGCCAGCCAAGGTCAGCCACCAGTGACCATCAGGCCCGCTTGCCTTGCTCCCATCGAAATAGCATTTCACTTGCTATGACCTTGATGTGCTGCTCCTTCCATTGTCTCTTTTTGCTCTCCGCCTCCCGTTACGTCATTCGGTCGCGTAACGCCCGCCCAGCACCGTCTGCGAGGAGGGCTCCAAGTATAGATGGAGTGCCGAGAAAGTGGCCTCGAAAAATCGTGGCGTCTCTTTTGTTCTTTTCTGCGAGGTGTTTGGCTTCGGCATAGCAGTTGACCTGTTCGACCGCCTTAAGCACATCACCATAAGCAAGACCGTGTTCTCGGAATGCCCCTTCGAGAGTCTCCCGTCCCCGTTCGAGAAGGTTCTTGAAGAGCCCAAGTGTGTACCGGTCAAAGGCGCCTTTTATGCCTCCAGCCTGGGCGACCGTCTCGATAGGATCTCGTAACGGTGCGATGGCCAGCCTGAACTCGGACTCAAAGGCCTTCGAATAACCTACAATCACGGCGGAGAAATCGGCATCCGCTGGCAGTTGCTTATAGCCCAACTCAGCCGCCAGGAGAAATGCCCGGGTTGGTTGGGCAAGGTCGTCCAGGAGAGATCCCAATGCTTCCCGAAGCGTCTTCTGACACGATTCTTTGACACGGTCTGGAGCATTGTCATACACGTTCAACAGTTGCCTCTCAGCTTTCTCGATCTCTTCGATCCTTTCCA
>JAPKZC010000222.1:0-7467 GCA_026394025.1 Candidatus Solibacter sp. | reverse complement strand
GCCGTTTGGCCCTGCAACATCTCCTCGAGTTTTCTTTGCGATTCGGCCACGCCCTGCTCCACGCGCCGCAGAAGATTTTCGAAGCCTTCGGGAACAGGCTCGGAGCGCGGCTCGATACCAACAAGGGATTCTGAGAGCCGACCGAATGACAGGCCGGAGAGAACAGTGTAATGATCCCAGACACTGGCCCAGGCGATAGGCGACCAAGGATCTCCCCCATAGAGATCACCAGAGTTCATCTCCGGAGCGATGGCATCCGCGACATCTTCCGTAAGAGAACCGAATGCTTCCTTGAGGAGGAGCGCACGCAGCAAGGACTTGGCAGCTTCCTGGTTCGTATTGCATAGTAACCGGATCAAGTCGGGCGCAAGACTCAGCGTTTGGAGCCAATTGCGCCCCGTTCCAGAGGGAAGGAACGTATCGAACCAGTCCGCGACCCGTCCCCCGATGACCGAGTGCGCCCTGATAATCTCGAGATACACCCTGTCCATGTTCTGCCTTACAAAATCCGCGCCCGCGTCATTTACAAAGTCTTCCCGGGTCCCACCCAGGAAGCTAAAGCTGTCAAAGATATCTCCAGCCCGATCTCTTGCCGAGGACTCTGCCCATTGCAGAGCTTTCTCGACCCTTGAACGCAGGTCCTGATCGATCTCCGCCAATCGGGTCCAGTCAAAATGCCGAAGCTGTACGCGGACTTCGTCCATGGACGCGGCACAGGTGGCGCAAACGAGCAGGTGCCGGCGCCCGTCAGACGGCGAGACACCCGAAACCTCGAACACGTCCTCAAGCCCAATGTGGCCGAGTTGAATTTCCCGCAACACCTCACACTGGTGGTCTGACACTGCTCAACCCTCCTCGTAATCGGTGGATCGCAATCTCGGTGACAGCCCAAAAATACCCCAGAAGCGCTACCGCGATGCCCGCCGCGGAAAGGCAGCCGGGATCGCTCATGGTGAGGCCACTGGCCGTATCACGCGCGACGCGCGGAAGTTGCTGCGTCGGGCGGTGATGATCGCGCTAGACCGGCAGTTCGACCTCGATTTCCCGGACGGTCGAGGCTGGCGAACGATCGCTGTGCAAGGTCTCCCAGTAAAGGCGGATGGCTTCCTTGGCGCGGGCAGTCAGGTCTTCTATGGAGTTCCCCGTGACCAAAATGGTTGGGAGTTCTGGTACGTAGCCGCTGTAGCCGGCGCCGTCCCCTTCGATGATCAGAGAATACTTTCGGATCACTTAATCAGCCTCCTTGATACCAGTTTGCCGCAAAACGGCTCGATAGGTGCCGGGTCGAACGTCGTCGCCGAGTTTCCCCGACACAACGGTAATGCGACCCTCGGGGTTTTGGAACACCCGATGGTCGCCAGAGGTCCGGACGTGGAGCCAACCCGCTTTTTCCAGTGTCCTGATCAGATCGCGAACCTTGACTGCCACCAATTCATGGTACGACGTTCGCCACATGGCTGTAAAACGCGCGACTCGCTGATCTGGTCGGGCGTCGCGCCCCGGAAGTCGGTATCTGGGGAGCCAGCAAGCCGGCGTGCGTTCAGCAGCGACCCGTTTCCGGATCCGCCTGCTGCGCCTCATGACGCTGGCTGGCGACCTGAGCGCACATGACCTCCGGTGCCAGATCGATCTCGCCTGGCCACGCGACGGCGCCGTAATCAATGAAAACCCGTTCGAAAAACCGTACATCCCGCAACGGCGCGAGCACGCCGGTGAGTTCTTCCCGCCGCAACTTCACACGTCCAGCCAGTCCGTCTTTGAATTGGACATAGAGGCAACAGTCCGGCTACGGCTTCACTTCAACGACATCCCAATACATTAAACGACACCTCGCTCAGGTCAGTGGCTCAATCTTCGCTGGCGGTCTGTTCTCGCGGCAGAAGCGCCAAGCTTCGAGCAATTCCTCTCTAAGTATCATCCCCCGTTCGTGGACCAGGTTCAAAGCCCGGCAAGGTAATTGACCCTCCATGATCGCCAGGGTTCCGATGTCGATGGTGGCTTCGAACTCACCGTAGCGGGCATGGAAGTGGGGTGGTGGTGATCGTTGAAGAACATGCGAATTAAGATCCCGTAGAACGTGCTGATCGCAGGCATCAAGTGAGGGAGATTTTACCACCGCACATTCCCTCCCGAAGCCGCATCGAGAAGCTGAAGATCACCCGCCGGTGACGCCGCAGCGTTGACCTGGGCCACTCGGCGTATGATCGCCTGCGGAAGTTGGTCACAAAAGCTCAGCGAGTTCGGTTGTTAAACTGTCGCCCGTAAAGCACCGAACTGAAACGTCGATTTTGTTGGCGCCCCGTCGTGGACACGTTTCGAACCTGGTGCGGCACAAACGCGGCGTCCCTGTCAGCTAGTCGACCGCGAGAGGCGGTAGCAGCTCACGGACCGCGGCCCGCACCTTCGATGCCGGTGGCTTCCGTGCTCCTGGGCGCGGGAAAGCGGACCCTGGCCGCCCGCCGTCCCCTCAAAAACTAAAGCGCACCACCGCCTGGAGTTGGCGCGCGTCGCCAACGGGTGGATCGCCGGCAAACTGGACATGGGGAAGCTGCGGCCCTCTAGCCGGGCCAATTTCTTGTTTGTGCGTTATATCCGACCGAAGCCTCCCCGACGTCTGGACACGGTCGTCCGCGGGCATCGTCCGTCAAATTCGCACGCCGCCTGAGCCTCGATGCCGGAGGTAACCGGCTCGCGATCACGATCTTGGTTTACGATCGAGGAATGCCCGTCTCCGTCAACTTACAGACTGTTCACCCCCGCAAGTTGGCCGCGGTGCGGCGCGAGGTCGCGCCGGGCGCGGTTGGCTCGGCGTGGGGGCCGGCCCTGGGCAAGGTCTGGGAGTTCATTCGCAGCCAGCCAGGCCTGCGGACTGATGGGCACAACATTTTTCTCTACCACCACCCGACACAGCCGGGCGCCCCGATACTGTGCGACTTCGGTGTCGAGGTCACGCGCACATTTGAAACTGCGGGCGAGGTGTACGCGACCGAGACGCAAGGGGGCGAGGCGGCCGTCGCCGTCCACCGCGGCCCGTACAATCGCATGAACGAGGCGCACCACGCGATCAGAAAATGGATGGCGGCGAATCGGAGGGAGTCCGCTGGGCACTCGTGGGAGATATACGGAGATCCGACGCCGGATCCGGCCGACACTGAGACGACGGTCGTGTACCTCTTAAAGTAGCGTTCGCGCGCTTCGGGCGAGTGGCCGGCGAACTGGACATTGGGAAGCTGCGGCCCCCGAGCCGGACCAACTTCTTCCTTGTTGCGTGATCCGCCCGAAGCGCCCGGGGGCTCGCCGAAACGTGGGTAAACGCTGGGCGACTACAGAGGACCGATCTCCTGGCCCGCCGCGATCTGCCTCCGAATGCCGTCGGTTTAGGCGGCAGCGGAAACGAGTTGGAGGTTGCCCAAGTGGCGGTAGTCTTTGGCGTTGTTTGTAACCAGTGGCGCGGACAGAACCAGAGCGGTGGCGGCGATCCACGCATCGGCTGCGCTCATCCGGCGCCCTTTCCTCACGCTCTCGTTTCGAACCTGAGCCCAGGTCGAACACAGCAGATTGTCCGAATTCAGGACTGAAAAATCCGCGAGATACGCCTCCAGCAAGTCCCACTTGGGTTGTCCCCAATTCGCGTCCAGCGCACCTTGGCGCATTTCCGCCAATGTCATGAACGAGACAATCAACTCGGCACCACGGATGATGCTCGCATACCGCGGGGCAAACACGGGGTGCCATTTGAAAATGAAACTGGCAACATCCGTGTCAACGACCAGTCTTGCCGTTGCGTTTGGAGGAGAGGTCAGAACGGCGCTGCTCATAGATGAGGCGTACGTAGGCTTCGGATTCTTCGGCAGGTCCAGGATCGATGTGGCTCAACAGCCGGTCGAGATCGAACGGGCATGCCCGAACGAGGTTAGGCGGATGCTTAACAGGCTGTGTCGGTACACGTTCCATCTTGATGACCATTCTACCGCTACGGACGCATTCTGGGGTCGGCGGCCCACGCCGGCGAATATATGGGGAGTTGACCCGATTACCCGCCGAAAACGCCGAACTGTAGATCTGGGCCACTCGGCGTATGATCGCCTGCGGAAGTTGGTCACAAAAGCTCAGCGAGTTCGGTTGTTAAACTGGGTGCCCGTAAAGCACCGAACTGAAACGTCGATTTTGCTGGCGCCCCAACGCGGACACGTTTCGAACCTGGTGCGGCACAAGCGCGGCAGCCTGCCAGGTCTTCAGGAGACCCTTGCGCTCGGGCGCGGGTTCGTGCACAATTATTTCGATGAGATTCGGACATAAAATTACCGCTATTATGCCGCGATTTGGGAGGATCTGGAAGATGCAATCCAGAGCATCAAGGATGCTGCCGCCAAGAAAGATGCACCCGAGGTAAAGAAGTTGGCGGCCACCATTTATCCGATGACGGCCGAGATTATCGCCACAGCCGCGCCCCAGGACGCCGAGGAAAAGAAGGCATGGCAAGAGCGCGTCACTTATGCGAAGAACGCCCAATCGTACGTCGATTCGGCGCTCTCCGGCACTGCGCTCCAATCCGAGCCCGAGGTGCTGATAGACCTGCTCTCCACACTGGAGGGCTTGAATCCGAAAAGCAAATACCTGGATGAGGCCTACGGATCTTATCTGTTGGCGTTAAACAAGAGTGGGGCAGCGGCAAAAATCCCCGCCGTCGCCGAAAAGGCCCTGGCGAGTTTCCCCGAGAACGAAGACCTGCTTCTGTATATGACCGATGCGGCCATGACCAAGAAGCAAGCCGACCGTGCCCTGGTCTACGCCAACCGCCTCACCGCCTCGTTGAGCAAACACGCGAAGCCCGAAGGGGTGTCCGCGGCGGACTGGGAGCGCAAACGCAATGCGAGCCTGGGGCACGGCTACTATGTGGCCGGCGTCATATCCGCTGACAAGGGCGTGTGGGTGGCCGCCGACAAGAATCTGCGCGCCGCGGTGCCGCTGATCCAGGGCCAGCCCACGATGCTGGGCCCGGCGCTCTACTTCCTGGGGGTTGCCAACTACCAGCTCGCCAAGATGACCATGAACAAACCGAAGATGATCGAGGCCGTAAAATTCAGCGAACAGGCGATGGCCATCCAAGGTCCCTATCAGAGTCAGGCCCAGAAAAACGCTTTCATCATGAAAGACGAAGCCGCCAAGATGCGCTAGGCGAGTGGGATATCGGAAACCGCTCCCTGACGGTGGCGGCTCTGACTACTTCCCGATGCAGAACGTGCTGAAGATGCGATTCAGGATGTCGTCGGCAGTGGTGGCGCCGGTGATGGCGTCGATGGGCCGCAGCGCTCCGTACAGATCCAACAGCAGCATTTCGTGAGGGATCGAAGACCGAACCGCATCGCAAGCTTTTTCCAGATACGCGGCGGATTCGTGCAGGAGCTGTTCGTGGCGCAGGCTGGTGATGAAGCCCGTTTCCTGCTCGAACACGCCTTTCGGGGCCACGGCTTCCAGGATGGCATCGCGCAGGCCGGCAATGCCTTCACCCGTGAGGGCGGAGACCGAAAGCAGCGCCGGCCAGTGCCCCGCCCCGCGCGCCAGATCGCTCTTGTTGCCAATTACCAGCGCCCGCCCGCCGGCGCGGGCAATCAGGCTCTCGTATTCCGCGGTGAAAGGCTGCGCCAGATCCACAACGACCAGGGTGAGATCGGCATCCGCCATCGCCTGGTAACTGCGCTCGATACCCAGCCGTTCCACCCGCTCCGGGTTGGGGCGAATGCCCGCGGTATCGCACAACTTCACCGGGATGCCGCCGATGGAGGCGGTCTCGCTGACCAGATCGCGCGTGGTGCCGGGCATTTCCGTCACGATGGCACGGTCCTGTTCCAGCAAGCGGTTGAACAGGCTGCTCTTGCCGACATTGGGGCGCCCCACAATGGCCAGAGTGAGCCCCTGCCGCACCAGGCCACCGTACTGGAAGCTGGCGGCGAGTTGCCGGGTACCGTGTAGGATCGGCTCCAGGCGGCGCAGGATTTCTTCCGCCGGGGCCACGCTGACATCGTCCTCGGCGAAATCGATTCCCGCCTCCAGCAGGGCGATCAATTCCAGCAGCGGTTCCTTGAGCGGAGCCAGGCGGCGCGACACGGAACCATCCACCTGTTGCGCCGCAATCCGCGCCTGGTAGAGCGTGGTGGCATCGATCAGGTCGCGCACCGCCTCAGCTTGCGGAAGATCGATGCGTCCGTTCAGAAAGGCGCGCAGCGTGAACTCGCCGGGTTCGGCCAGGCGCGCGCCGCCCTCCAACGCGCGCTGCACGGCGTGGCGCAGCACGATAGGGGAACCGTGGCAGGAGATCTCGACCAGATCCTCCGCGGTATAGGATCGCGGGGCGGCGAAGAAGGTGACCACCACCTGGTCGATGGGATGGCCATGGGCGTCCAGCAGCTGTGCCAGGTGCGCCTGCCAGGGACGCCATTCGGCGGGCGTTAGGAACTGCGCGGCGAGGCTGCGCGCCCGCGCCCCGGAGAGACGCACGACGCCGAGGCCGGCGCGCCCGGGCGGAGTCGAAATGGCGACGATGGTGTCGGCGAGCTGCAACAGCTAAACCATGACGGGCCGCCGAAGAACACCGATGAACGCCGATAGGACATGATGTGTTTTCATCGGCGTTTATCGGCGGCCATTTGCTTCTTCCAGTCCTAGCGGCGGGGTCCACGCGGTCCGCCGCGGTCACCGCGGCCGCCACGGTCACCGCGTCCACCCCGGTCGCGGCGGTCGCCGCGCGGCGGCCCGCCAGGTCCACGGTCGTCCGGGCGCGGCCCGTCGTACATGGAGCGGCGCGGCGGTTCCAGGCTGCGCGGGGGTTCGGGAAGGCTGGCCATGCCGGCGGGGTAGACCACCACGTGCCGGCCCGGACCGGCGCCGCAGCTTTCGCTGCGCACCGCGGGTTCATTGCGCAGCGAAAGGTGGATCACCCGGCGCTCGCGGCTGTTCATCGAATTGAAGCGGAAATGCTCGCCGGTATGCTTCACCCGTTCGGCGGCGGCCACCGCGCTGAGGCGCAGCTCTTCGATGCGCAGCAGGCGGTAATCGTTGGCGTCGAAGGAAATGCGCGAATGGTCTTCGCTGGGCATGCGCAGCATTTCCATGGTCACGTGCTCGAGTGCCAGCAGCAGTTCACCGCGATTGGAGAGCAGCAGGTCCACGTCGGGACCGCTGAAGTTCACCTTCACGTCCGGCGTTTCAAAATCGTCGTTCGACGGCGCGGCATCCTGAATCTCATAGGTTAGCTTGATGCCACCGTTTTGCAGGGTGGTGTCCAGAAACCCGTCGATGCGGAGGCCGATCGCGGCCACGGAGTACTTTCGCTCAGTCAAAGGTTTATTTCCTGCCGTTCTTTTTGATAGGTCCAATGGACTCGGCGGCGAGTGTCGCCATGGAGGTCTTATTGAAGAACCACTGCTGGCCCATGCTCACCAAATTGCTAACCAAGTAGTATAATAC
>JAPKZC010001016.1 GCA_026394025.1 Candidatus Solibacter sp. | reverse complement strand
GTGTGCGTAAATCCGGTTTCGGCGGTGGCGGCGCTTGCGCCGGCTTGAACGGCATCCCCCGCTCGCCGAAGAGTTGCGAAATGTTGTCCAGCGAATTGTAGGTCTTGCCGGTATACGTGCTGCGTTTGGCCGATTGCCGTACATCGTGGCGTTCGGCGTGCAAATTGACTTCCCCTGCCTCATCCCGGGGACCCAGATTAATGATCAGGGACTCCGGCACTTCGCTGAGGAACCAACTCGCGGTGGAACGCTCCTGCTCCCCGCCGCCAAAGCGCCTGCGATATTTCGCCCAGGTCAGAATCAGGCGTTTGCGCGCGCGCGTCATCCCCACGTAGCACAGCCGCCGCTCTTCTTCCAGCGCCGCCTCGGAGTTCATGGACCGGCTATGCGGGAAGAGCCCGAGTTCCATGCCGCTGAGGAACACCAGCGGAAACTCCAACCCCTTGGCGTTATGCAGCGTCATCAGCGTGACCGGGGCCTTCTCGTCGTAGGAATCCACATCGGCCACCAGCGCTGCGTGATCCAGAAAATCGGCAATGCTCTCGCCCCGCTCTTGGGCTTCCGTTCTTCCAGATTCTCCAATCGGGTTTCCGATTCCGGCGTCTTCTCCTGCTGGAGCATCTTCTTGTAGCCGGTGCGGTCCAGGATGAAGCGCAGCAAGTCGGGCAGCGACGACTGGCTGGCCACCAGCGACAGTTCCTGAATCAGGTTGCGGAAGATCACCAGGGACGATTGCGATCGCGTGGAAAGCTGCTGGTCATCGATGATCCGCTCGATGGCATCCCACAGGTTCAGCCCGTTGTCCCGGCCGTAGCGCTCAATCTGTTCCACGGTTGTGCGCCCGATGCCGCGCGCCGGGGTGTTGACCACGCGCATCAGGCTCACCGAATCCCCATTCGATGCCGCCAGCTTGAGGTACGCCACCGTGTCCTTGACTTCCGCCCGTTGGTAGAAGCTGAAACCGCCCACCACGTTGTACTTGCGCCCATAGCGCCGCAGCGCCTCTTCGATCTGGCGCGATTGCGAGTTGGTGCGGTAAAGAATCGCCACATGATCGCTGGGGTTGGCCGCCAGGAATTTCTCCGTGGCGTCGGCGATGAACAGCGCCTCGTTCTCCGAATCGTAGCCCGCGTAGAGGCCGATCAGGTCGCCGGCATCGGCATCGGTCCAGAGCACCTTGCCCTTGCGCGCCTTGTTGTTCTCCACCACGGCGCCTGCCGCCGCCAGAATGTTCTTCGTGGAGCGGTAGTTCTGCTCCAGGCGAATCGTCTTGGCCTTGGGGTAGTCGTGTTCAAAATCCAGGATGTTCTTGATATCGGCCCCGCGCCAGCTATAGATCGACTGGTCTTCGTCGCCCACCACGCAGACATTTCGATGCTGTTCCGTTAGGAGGCGCATCAGGTCGTACTTGGTGCGGTTGGTGTCCTGATATTCGTCGATCATGACGTAGCTGAGCCGCCGGTTGTATGCCTCGCGGGTGGCGTCGTCATGCTGTAGCAGGCGGACCGCCTCCAGCAACAGGTCGTCGAAATCGAGCGCGGTGACCTTGGTGTTCTTGGCGTGGCTGATCCTGGAAATAGCCGCGCGATACTGCATGACCTCTTTTTCCTCAAGCCCCAGCGCGCGGTACGCCGCCTTGATGATCACCAGCTGATCTTCGTCGTCGTAGATACTGAACCGGCGGGTGAACCCGGGACGAATACGCGCCAGCGGATCCCCGTCACGCCGCAGCATACGCACGCAAAAGGAGTGAAACGTGCTCAGGTTGGGGGCGGAATCCAGATGGACGTCTTCGAGCAGCGCGACCACGCGTTCCCGCATTTCCCTGGCGGCCTTGTTGGTGAAGGTAACCGCCAGCACCGCCGATGGCGGCACGTGCTTGGAAGTGATGATGTGCGCGATGCGGTGTGTGATGACGCGCGTCTTCCCGCTGCCCGCTCCGGCAAGAATCAGTAGGGGTCCGTCGATGTGGCATACGGCTTCGCGCTGTTGCGCATTAAGCCCTTTGAGGAAATTCATGAAAGGGGAACCCCTCAATTTTAGCACGCGCGCCCGAGACACTCCTCGTTTCGAGCTCGGACTCCCCCTGCGACTGCGCCGTTGGGGCGGCGGTAGCGCTAGCGCGCCGTTGCGTTCAGTAACCCGCGCACGCGCAGCCAGTCCGCCAGCCGCGCGGGCCAACTGGAAAGCGCCTCGTCAGTCTGCGCCAATCCCACGCCATGCGGGCCCCGCTCGTAGATGTGCAGTTCCGCCGGCACACCGGCCTTGCGCAGCGCCGCATAGAACATCACGCTGTTCTCTACCGGCACTGTGGCGTCCGTGGTGGTGTGGAACAGGAAGGTGGGCGGAGTCTGCGCCGTCACCTGGGTCTCATTCGACAGGTTCTCCACCAGTTTGGGATCGGGGTTCTCCCCGATCAGATTACGCCTCGACCCCTGATGCGCGAAAACGCCGAAGGAAATCACCGGATAGCACAGCGCCAGGAAGTCGGGACGGCGCAGCAGGCGGTACTCCGCCGCCTTGGATCGCACCGTGCGGATGGCGCGCTGCGCGTCCCCTAGTTCCACCGGATGATGATACTTGGGCCCCAGCCGGTACTTGAGCACAAATGCCGTCACGCCGAGCGAGTTCAACCACCTGGCGATCTGGTCGCCTTCCTTGTCCATGGAAAGCGTGCCGTACCCGCCGCCGGGACACACAATCACGGCCGTACCGGTTCCGCGTCCCGCCGGCGCCAGGTACGGCGCCAGCGACGGCTTGTCGATATCCTCCGT
The DNA here is from genome assembly GCA_026394025.1 of Candidatus Solibacter sp. GTDB lineage: Bacteria > Acidobacteriota > Terriglobia > Bryobacterales > Bryobacteraceae > Solibacter. Next base: position 3,143 of record JAPKZC010001016.1, on the reverse strand, counting down.
GCCCTGCGCCCCCGGCGCACCGCCCGTCCAAAGCAGGTCGGCCCTCGGCATGGCGGGTGTCTGGGCGAACCCCGCGCCCAGCACCAACGCGAACGAAAGGAAAAAGCGACTCATAGGCTTTCTACGTTATCACCTCGACTGGGCATTCAAAATGCCACGCTTGACTCCACGCGGTATAATGGCGATGGATGGTGTTCTGCAGCCCGTGCCAGCGGGTGGTCGAAGCTTCGAATCCTTCCCAGGTAAGCGGTAACCCGTGTCGGCGTTTTTTCCCTGCTTGGAGGTATCCAACACCCACTTGATGAAATCCAGCGTACGCATCAGCCGAGGCGTTGAAAGCCTCTTTGGAACCCGCGATGAAAACATCCGCTTGATCGAAGCCGGATTGGGCGTCCAGACCCACTTGCTCGACAACAACCTCGAAATCGAGGGCGAAGCGGAGAACGTCACCCGCGCCGCCAACATCCTGGAGGACTACAACACCCTCCTTCGCGAAGGGCACGTTTTCAATAACGGCGACCTGAACAGCTACTTGCGCGTAGTCACTGGCGACCGCGAAGTGTCCCTTCGCGCCCTGGTGAACTCCGGCAAACAGCGCAACTTCGGCAAGAAGGTGTTGGCGCCGAAGACCGTCAACCAGCGCCGCTATCTGGAAGCCATCGAGCGCAACGACCTTGTCATCGGCATCGGCCCCGCCGGCACCGGCAAGACGTATCTGGCCGTCGCCATGGCCATCTCCGCGCTGATGAATAAACAGGTGGCGCGCATCATCCTGACGCGTCCAGCGGTGGAAGCCGGCGAGCGCCTCGGCTTCCTCCCCGGCACCTTGCAGGAAAAGGTGGACCCCTATCTCCGGCCGCTCTACGACGCGCTCTACGACATGCTGGATAGCGAGCGCGTGGAGAAACTCCTGGAGCGTAACGTCATCGAAGTGGCGCCCATCGCGTTCATGCGCGGACGCACGCTCAACGATAGCTTCATCATCCTCGACGAGGCGCAAAACTGCACGGCGGAGCAGATGAAGATGGTGCTGACGCGCCAGGGCTTCAACTCGAAGATGGTGGTCAACGGCGACGTTACGCAGATCGATCTCCCCGCCGGCAGGCGCAGCGGCCTGATCGACGCCACGGAAGTGCTCAAGGGCGTGGAAGGCATCAGTTTCGTGCAGTTCGACGAGAAAGACGTGGTGCGTCACGTCCTGGTGCAGCGCATCGTCAAAGCCTACGAACGCTACAACGAGGCCATCGGCGCCGGACGTCAGCTTACGCTGCCGCTGGCCGCGCTACCGGCCGAGAACGGCAACGGGAACGGCGAGGTCACGGTGGAGATTCCGCCCGCCGAGACCGCCCCGCAGGCCTGAGGCGCGCCATGCCGTCCCCCGAAGGCAGTAGCGTCGCGTTCCGTCGCGTTCCCGTGAGTTTGCGGCGAGCGCCGATTGAACGCTTCGCCCGCAGGCTGCATAAGGAAGTCGCCAAAGGCCGCCCTTTCGACACCCTGATCACCGGGGACGCCGAACTCCGCCGCCTCAATCGCGACTTCCGCGGCCAGGACTACCCTACCGACGTGCTCTCCTTCCCCGCGGAACCGCTCCCATCGGAAGCCGTCAAGAATTCAGCGCAAACACTAATGGCGCTCGCCAAGGCGCAAAGCGCGCCAAGAAGACAAACCAATTCTTCTTTGCGCCCTTCGCGCCTTTGCGAGAAACCTGCTTTTCCCGGCTTCGCAGGGAGCGCGTCTTTCCTCGGCGACATCGCCATCTCCCTCGGCCGCGCCCGCGCACAGGCGCGGGAATTCGCCCACACGATCGAGCGCGAAATCCAGATCCTCATGCTGCACGGCGTGCTCCACCTGCTGGGCCACGATCACGAAACCGATTCCGGCGCCATGGCTCGCGCCGAAAAACGCTGGCGCGCCAAACTCGGCTTGCCCACCGGACTCATCGAACGGGTGCGGGCATGATCCTGGCAGTCGTACTCGCCATTTTCGTCATCATCCCACTGCTTGGGCTCGTGACTTTCGTGCAGGTTCTCTACCTGGAGAGTCTGCGTCTGCGCACCCGCGACCTGCCCTCGCTGAAGTTCTTCAAGGAGACGCTGGAAGACAAGATCGGCATAGAAACCGAAGATGGCGCCGGCGCCTTCTCGCTAATTAAACACACCCTGCTCTCCGTCCTCGGCATTCTCTACTTCGCCTGGTTCGCGGAAGGCGCACCCTGGCACGCCGCGGTCTTCTGGCAGGCCGTCGTCGCCGTGGTGTCCACCATGATCGCGGTCTCCTTCGCGCTGCCCCAATTGCTCTATCGCCGCACCAGTGGCCAGTGGCTGCTGCCGCTGGTCCCCCTGCTCCGCCTCTTCGCGTTGATCGCGCGCCCCTGCGTGGCCATGCTCACCTTCTTTCAGTCCCTGATCGATCTCACCGACGATACCGCCACCGCCGCCGACGAACCCACTTCGGCCGAAAACATCGAAGCCCTCATCTCCGCCGGCACCGTCGAGGGGTTGATTGAGGAGGAAGACCGCAAGCTGATGCAGTCCGTAGTCGAGTTCGGCGACAAAGTGGTTCGCGAGGTCATGACCCCCCGGCCGAATATCGTCGCCATTTCCGCCGGCGCCACGCTGGAGCAACTGCGCCAGGTGGTCATCACGGAGCAGTACTCGCGCATCCCGGTCTACGAGCAGACCATCGATCAGATGATCGGCTTCATCCACGTGCGCGACATGTTCGAGCTGGAGGAAGAAGAGCGCGAGCACGGCACCGTCCGCGAACTGGTGCGGACTGTCCGGTTGGTGCCGGAGACCAAGCCGGTGAGCCTCCTGATGCGCCAGATGCAGCAGGAGAGCAGCCACATGGTGATCGTGGTGGATGAGTACGGCAACACCGCCGGTCTGGCCACCATGGAAGACCTGCTGGAAGTCATCATCGGCGAGATTCGCGACGAACACGAGCCCGAGAGCGATGTCGCCGAGGACGGCCATGGCGGCTTCATCGTCTCCGGTAGCTTCGATCTCGACCGCATTTCAGACCTGGTGGCGAGTTTCCACCGCGAAGAAGATATCGAATCCACCACGGTGGGCGGGCTGGTCAGCGAATGGCTGGGGCGCGTGCCCAAGACCGGCGAAAGCGTCGATCGCGACGGTATACGC
>JAPKZC010000615.1 GCA_026394025.1 Candidatus Solibacter sp. | reverse complement strand
GAACTCCCCTGGGTATTCGGCGAGTTCGCTTCCGATACGGCGTTCCTCACCGCTAATCAAGTCCGCATGGCGTTCCAGATTGCCGCCGCCTGCGGCAAGGAGGTGGGGCTGGGCAAGCAGAAAGGCGCGGTGCTGTCGATAGCTGCCGGTGCCTTCGGCTGGCGCGCGCTGGCCCGCGAACTGGTAGGCCACATCCCGCTGGGCGGCGGGTTGATCCCCAAAGGCGCCATCGCGTATGCCGGCACCTACCTGGCCGGCAAGGGGCTGGAGTACTTCCACGTGCATGACGGCGAACCCACCGCGGCGCAGCGCGAGCAACTCTATCAGGAGGGGCTGGAGCACGGCCGCAGTTTCGCCAAGACGGTGCATCTAGGCGAAAGCCGGGCGTAAACCTTTCAGCCACTTCACGCGTCGTACAATGTAGTGAAGAAATCCAAGGGGACGATTATGCGCCTGATTTTTGCCGGAATTACTCTAGTCTGTGCCACTTTGGGGTTCGCCGACACCATCACGCTGAAAAGTGGCCGCGTGATGAATGGCACGTATCTCGGCGGCACCGCCCGCACCGTGCGCATCGACGATGGCGTCAACGTGCGAACCATCGACGTCTCCGATATCCTGCGCATCGAGTTCGGCAACACGTTCGAAAGTTCAGGCCGAACCTCAGACAGACCCTCCAACCAGCCCACGCTGCGGAGGGCCGACTCGAGTTCGAGTGCCGACACCGACCAGGATCGGCCTGTCTTGCGCCGCCCGGAAAACGTGATGCGGCCCACCGACCCTTCCCCACCTCCGCCCGCGATGGCCGTCAGCGGCACGCTTCCCGCGGGGACCAATCTGGTGATCCGCATGATCGAATCGGTGGATTCGGAGACCAATCGGGTAGGCCAGAGTTTTCGCGCCAGCCTGGATCAGCCGGTGATGGTGGATGGAGAAACGGTGATCCCGCGGGGCGCCGATGCGGTGGTTAAGTTGGTGGACGCGAAGGACTCCGGCAAACTAGCCGGGCGCGCCGAACTGACGCTTTCGCTGCAATCGGTGAGCATCAACGGGCGCATGGTGGATATCAACTCGCAGAGCATCAATAAGGAAGGCGCTTCGCAAGGCGAAAAGACGGCCAAGGTCGCCGGTGGAACGGCGGCGGTAGGCGCGATCATCGGGGCCATTGCCGGCGGCGGCGGCGGGCGCCGGGTCGCAGGTGGTCTACGGTGGCCAGCGGGTGAGAGTTCCCTCCGAAACCCGGCTTACTTTTATCCTCGATAACCCGACTCGTTTCTAATGAAACCTACAGCGATTGTTACCGGCGGCAGCCGTGGAATCGGCCGCGCCATCGCGACGGAGCTTGCGAAAACCCATCAAGTGATTGCCACCTACCGCGGGAGAAAGGACGCGGCGGACTCGTTGCGCGCGGAAACTGGCTGTGAGATCTTCCAGTGCGAGATCGGCAGCCGCGAGGATCGCGCGGCGTTGCTCGCCTTCGCCCGCGAACGGTTTGAAAAGCTGGACCTGCTGGTTAACAACGCCGGCATGGCCCCGCGGGAGCGCCGCGATCTGCTGGAGGCTACCGAAGAGAGCTTCGACGAGTTGATCGCGACCAACCTCAAGGGCCCTCACTTCCTCACCCAACAGGCGGCGCGCTGGATGACCGAGACCGGCGAGGGCCGCGTGGTGTTCGTGACCTCGATTTCCTCCTACACCGCCAGCGTGAACCGCGGCGAGTATTGCATCAGCAAGGCCGCGCTCAGCATGACCGTGGCGCTCTACGCGCAGCGCCTGGCGGAAGTGGGCATCAAGGTGTTCGAGATCCGCCCCGGCATCATCCGCACCGACATGATCGCCAAGGTGGAGAAGTTGTACGACGAGAAGATCGCGGCCGGCCTGCTGCCGCAGCGCCGCATGGGCGAAGGCAGCGACGTCGCTAAAGCGGTCCGCGCCATCGCCGATGGGCTGCTCGATTATTCCACGGGACAGATCCTCAACGTCGACGGCGGCTTCAGCCTGCGCAGTCTGTAGGCGTGGGTGGTTGGCGGGTCACCCCGCCGACTAAGTCGACCGTACCGACCGTAATAGCAGCTTATCCAGTTTCAGGCCTCCCCGGCTCGCGCTGCGTGCGTTCACTGGCGACGGCGCCGTAGATGATGGCTACCGGATCACGTACACGTCCAGGTCCTGCTGCTGGTCGCGTCCTTCCTCCACCTTGAAGACGCGCGGACGCATGGCGTCGATATCGCCGATGAGCGGCGACTGGTATTCGAACGTGCTCACCAGGCGGTAGACGCCGGGCGCGAGGCCGGCGAAGTTGTATTGGCCGGCCATGTCGGTGCGGGTGGAGCGCAAATCAACCACGCGCTTATGGGTAACTTCGTCGTACGCTTCCAGGAAGACGGGCACGCCGCCCGCCGGTTCGTAGGCGCCCGCGGTCACCGCGCCGTGAACGGCGCCGGGCTTGTTGGAC
>JAPKZC010000782.1:3117-7469 GCA_026394025.1 Candidatus Solibacter sp. | reverse complement strand
GCCTCCCGGCTGGTAGGAGTGCCGGTATTTCAATACCCGGAAAAACACCTCCTGGGCCAGATCCTCGCTCAGAGTCCGGTTTGTGGACAGATATTGGAAGTAGCGCAGGATGCCGCTGTAGTGCCGGTCGAACAGCAACTCCAGTTTGCCTACCGCGCCTTCCCGGACCTCCCGCATCGCCTGTTCGTCTTCCACTTGGCTCCCGATTACCTTATGCAATACCACCGAAATCGAAAAAGGTTACGCGAATTCTACACCTGTGCCGTTCCGGCCACAAACGGCCTGCCTCGGATTTCCTGCGGCATGCCGTTGATTTAAGGCAAAATAGAAGAGCAGCCAACAGTTGAACGGTTTGGACCCACCGGTGCAACCGTGGTCTCGCGCCGGCCTGTGCCGGCTAATCTCAAAGGTTGAGGCGTACGTGAAGATTTCTCGAACTGGTTTACTTTGTCTTGCTCTACTGTGTATGTCGATTCTTGTCCGCGCCCAGGCGCCCCAAGATGCCGCGGGTGCGCCTGCGGACCAACAACCGGTCCCACAGGTTCCCGCCCAACAGCAGCCGGTGCCCCCCCAGCAGCCACCCTCCGAGATCACCCCTCAGCCCGAGACCCGGCGCTTGAAGCTGCCGCCCGCTCCGCCCAAAGTGGTGGACGTGCGCATGCCGGGCGAAGCCGGTTGGAATATCGGACTTACCGGTTGGCTGCCGATGGGCGATTTGTGGGTCGACAAGGGCAAAGATGTCAGCTTCACCGCCCCTTCCAAGCTGCAACTCGCCGGAAAATCCAAGGGCGCGTTCGGGGCGGACTTCGGCGTCGCCGCAGGCCTGCACAACACTCTCCGCTTCACCTACTTCTTCGCCAAGCGCAGCGGCACCACCACGGCCCCCAACGATCTGGTGATCTTCAGCCAACCCTACTACAAGGGTGACGAACTCACCACCAATGGTAAGCTGTCCGACTACAAGCTGTCTTACGAATACCTCACCTGGCCCTACCCTGTGGAAGGCCGCCATTTCCGCCTGAAGACCTTGTGGCAGGTGCAGTACATCAACCTGCGCACGGTTTACGATGCGCCCATCAAATCTTCCACCCCGGATAGCAGCGGAGCTCTCACCGACTATTCCACGCTGGGATCGAAGGGCTTTATCACTCCGGCGTTCGGACTCGGCGTCCAGCAGTACGCCACTCGCAACATCCGCTTTGAGGCCAACATTTCCGGCTTCTGGCTGCCCCATCGCTGGCATCTGCTCGACACCGACGCCACCATCGCCTATCGCTTTTTGCACCTCGAATTGCGCGGTGGCGTCAAGGGGTTCATTTTTCGCACTTCGCCCAAGAGCGACTATTTTTATCGCGGCACTCTGGGCGGCGCCTTCGTCGGCCTCCGCTGGTATTCAGACTAGCATCGGGACCAGGTCATTACGAAAAACAGTGACGACACAGCTTGCGGTCCGCGTCCTGGCGTGTGAATTTCCATTCACAATTCCTCGTCTCCCTCGCTCAATGCCTGACGGAGTATTCGGGATTTGCTTTTTGGCCACCAATGAAGTACTCTTGCTCATCCCGCTTCGCTGGGTTGAGCGCCTTCTTGCACTGGGCGCGCAACGCTCGGCCAAGGTCGAAGAAGACATCGGAGCGCTGGGTTACGTTTGATCGTTGGCTCTGAACGGCCGGTTTTCGTGCCCGGGCAGGCCCAAGCTATTGCTGAGAGGGGAAACTAGATGGTCGTCGTCGTAGATTTTGGCACACCCGTGAATGATTACTGCGAAGTGACTTCTTGTCAATTTGGAATGGGATCCAATCCGACTGCGGGAGGTGTATCGCGCAGGTCCGGCGTTCAAGGTTTCAATTTTACAAAGGGCCGTGATTCGCTGAGTGATGCAATCATGCACCACTGCATGGCGGGGACCCGCTTTGCCAGGGTGACGATCGAGGTATACCAGGACGAAGACAGCGCTCTGTATATGACGTATAAGCTGGGCGATGTAGTGATCGCATCGCTGAACTCACGCGGCCAGGTTGAGTCTGTCGACTTGTCTTACGCCACCGTGAAGCCAAAGTACTTCAGCCACTGAAGCCGGCCAACCGCAGTACCTGGTCAGCCCCGTAGCTCTTTTTGCCGGGCGGCGCGGCGGTCGGCCACAACCTTCGCGGCGGCCCTGCCGCGTAGCGCGTGCACCTCTTCCGGCGTCAGATTGCGCCACTTGCCGATCGGCAGGTCGCCGATCCGGACGGGCCCGATGGCGACGCGCACCAGCTTCAGCACCATGCTTTCCACCGCCTCCAGCATGCGCCGCACCTGTCGGTTGCGCCCCTCGGTGATGGTCATCTCCAGAAAGCTGTATTTTTCGCTGTTGCGCAGGCGGGTGACTACCGCCGGGCGAGTCACTCCGTCGGCCAATTCCACCCCCTGCCGCAAACGCTCGATCTGCTCGTCGCTCACCAGCGTCGACGCCTTGATCTGATACGTCTTCGGCACCTTGTGGTCGGGATTGGTTATGCGTTCCGTGAAATCCGTATCGTTGGTCAGGATCAACAGACCGCTGGTGTCCAGATCCAGGCGCCCAACCGGCGAAATCCACGCTCCCACCTCCGGCACCAGATCGTAAACCGTGGGACGGCCCTCCGGATCGCGGTAAGTCGTCAGGTACCCCTTAGGCTTGTAGAGCAGCACATAGGTCTTCGTAGCCGAGCGCAACGGCTTGCCATCCAGGGTGACGCGGTCGCTTTCCAGGTCGATCCAGTGGTCCGGATTCTGCACCACTTTCCCGTTCACCCGTACACGCCCCGCCCCTATCCAACTCCGCGCGTCGGTTCGAGATCCGGCGCCGGCCTTGGAAAACACTCGTTCTAATGTTTTTATCTGTCTGTTGCCAGGTGGAGGTGTCTGCTTAGCCATTATGGATAGGGTAATACTCCTAGTACTTAATGGTACAGTAAGGGGGGGAATAAACTGGAGTCGATTCTGATCCGCGGTGCCCGCCAGCTGCTGACAGTGCGCGGCACACAGGGACCTCGTTGCGGGCCTGCGCTCAACGAGCTCAATGTCATCCAGGACGGCGCCATCCTCGTTCGCGATGGAGTTTTGCTGGAAGTGGGTCCTAGCCGGCGCGTGGAGAATCTGGCTCAGGCCCGCGGCGCCATCGAGATCAACGCCGCCGGACGCGTAGTGATGCCCGGCTTCGTCGATTCCCACACCCACCTGGCATTCCCCCCGGCCGGTATTCACGCGGCGGACCCGGCCGCGGCGGTCCGCGCCCTGCACACGGCCACCTGTCAGCGCCTGGAAATCCGGACCCGCGCTTATCTCGAAGCCATGGCGCGCCACGGTACCACTACGGTGGAGGTTAAAACCGGCTGCTTACTCGATGAGGCCGCCGAATCCAAGCTCCTGCGCATGCTCTGCGCGCTACGCCGCGAGCCGCTTGACCTTATCCCCACCTTTCTTTTCCGCTTGCCCTCCGAACTCAGCGGAGGTTCCTGCCACGCCACCGAATGGGTGGTTTCCGACTTGCTTCCCAAGATCCGCCGTCGCGGTGTGGCCCGCTTCGCCGATCTCGCGTGGGATTTCAACGTCGCTCTACTCCCCTGCTTCAATCGCTATCTGTCCGAGCCCCGAAGCCGCCATAGCACTCGCCGTACAGCACCATGTGGTCAGCATTGACCATTTGGAGCACGCCACGGCGTGCCAGGCCCGGCAGATCGCCGAAGCCGGCATCATGACCACGCTCCTGCCCAGCGCTTCCTTCAGCGGCGATGGCCGGGATGCTCCCGCGCGCGCCTTGATCGACGCCGGCGTGGCGGTTGCGCTCGGCAGCAATTTCAATCCCCACCATACCCCGGCGCTCAATATGCAGACCGTGGTTGCGCTGGCCCGCGGCCGGCTCGGAATGACCATCGAAGAGGCCATTTCCGCGGCTACCATCAACGGTGCTCACGCGCTGGGCTTCGCCGAAAAGGTGGGATCCCTGGAACCCGGCAAGTCCGCCGATCTGCTCATTCTCAACGCCGGCGACTATCGCGATCTGGAATATAGCCTCGGCACTAACCTGGTACACCTCACCATGAAGCGCGGCAACTTCATCTACAAAGAGGGCCAGGTTGCGCCTCTTCCCGCGGATGATTTCGTGCCGCATCGGTAGTGTTGTGGCGCGGGCAAATCCCGCTCGCTGCCGGCCTTCTGACCGGCTCTCTGCCGCACAACTAAAAAAGCCGGGCGGCTGATCGCCGCCCGGCTGGTGCTTCCTTACTGGGTAAAGGTTACCTCACGAACACCGAGATTGTGCCGCTTACGGTTTGGCCTCCAGGTCCGTAGGCTGTCAAGGTGTACACCGAGTTGGTGATCGGTGTGAC
>JAPKZC010000782.1:0-3030 GCA_026394025.1 Candidatus Solibacter sp. | reverse complement strand
TGCCGATCAGAACCACCGAAGTGGCGTTCTGCGTCGTCCAGGAGAGGACTACCGGGTTACCAGCCGCCGTCGAGGTCACCGGGCTGGCGGTGAACGACGTGATCTTCACCGCGCCTACGTTCACCGTCACGTTGGCCTGAATCTGGCCCGTCGCGTTGGTCGCCGTGAGGGTGTAGGTGGTAGTGACATTCGGGCTGATGGTGGCGCAATCGTTAGCATTGAGATTGCTGCCGACACCTGGCAGTACCGAAATGGCGGTGGCGCCCGTCACCTGCCAGCACAGCTTGGTTGAGCTGCCGGCATCAATGGTGCTTGGGGTTGCCACGAACACCACGACTTGCGGAACCGTGCCGCTCGACACTGTAATCGTGATTGGGGCGGTTACGGTCTTGCCGTCGGCGGAGGTGGCCGACAGCGTGTAGCTCGTGGTCTGCGCCGGCGATACCGTCGTGCTCCCGTTCGGAGTTACCGCGCCCACGCCGCTGATGGAAACCTGCGTCGCGCCGGTAGTGGTCCAGCTCAGCGTCGATTGCTGACCCGGCTGAATGCTCAGCGGGCTGCCTTCGAAGCGGATGATCTGCGGATTGCCGGTGACCGAACCACCGGTACCAACCGTGACCGTTGTGGTGGCCGTCACATTGCCCGAGGGCCCGACTGCCGTCAACGTGTAAGTGGTGGTGGCTGCCGGCGTCACCGTGGTGGAACCAGTGGCCGCGAGGTTGCTACCCACGCCGTTGTTGATCGAGACGCTGCTCGCACCCTGCACGATCCAGGTCAACTGGGAACTCTGGCCTGCCGTGATATTGCTCGGGGTCGCGTCGAAGCGTACCACCAGCGCCGAACTCGCCGCACTGCTCGCCGTCACCCGCGTGGTCGCCGAAGAGGACAAGCCGCCGGAATCGGTTACCGTCAACTTGAAGACGTACGTCTGGCCGGCCGCGCCGGTGAACGTCGTCTTTGCCGCCGACGCGGTAGCCAGCGTTACGCCAGCGCCGCCGATTTGCGTCCACTGGTATGCGATCGCGTCGCCGTCCGGATCGTACGATGCCGAGCCGTCCAGCGTCATGGTGCCGGCAGCCACGCCAACCTGGTCCGGTCCGGCGTTGGCCACCGGGGCCGAGTTGCCGATGCGCCGCGTCAGCAGTTCATAACGCACCCGAGGAATATCCATTGGGACCGGGGACTTGGTCTTGCCGTAGTCTTTCGGGTGGATGTAGTTGCCTACCTGGAATCCGAAGACCACGCGTCCGCTATCCTTCACATTGAGCATGCTCTCGTTCAAGCCCGCTTCCGCCGTGAACGCGACGTGCTCGTTCAGAGGCTGAACCAGTTTGAAACTCCCGCCTGGACGGTCGTTGCCGTCGGAATGGCGCCGCAGGTAGCCAAGGTTGCCTTCCACATAGGCATTGCCCCAGACGCCGACTAATGCGTTTACGCCCGTCTGGTCGACCACCCGCGCGTAAGTCTGGGTGAACGATTGCGGTCCCAGTTGGATCTGGTTGAGCACCGCGTAGTTCTTGAAGCCCTTGGTGGTGAACAGGCCGATGCGCCCGCGTCCGAAAATGTAGTCGATCAGGAAAGCCGCCTGGCCCAATCCGCCGCCGGACTGGTAATCTTTGAAGTTGAGGTACTTGAAGCTGCCGAAGGCGCCGGCCTGCACGTTGCCCCAGCGGTTGACCAAGCCGAGATCGAACTGCCCTTCCTGGCGGCCGGAGTAGTAGCTGTACTCACCCTGCGCCTGCAACGCGCGCGTGCCATCGCCGCCGAACGGCGAGAAGTACTGGGCACGTCCGTTGAAATTGAAGTTGCCGGTGCGTCCGGCGCCGAACGTGGGTCCGATGTTCACACCCACAATCGAGAACTTCTTGTTGCGCTTCTGCCCTTCATCCACCGCGCCGACGGCCTCGGTGTGCGCGATATCCTGCGTTTGCGAGGCGCTCAGCGGCTTGGGCAGGTTGTTGACCTGGTCCTTCAGCGCATTCTGCTGGTTGCGCAGATCGCCTACTTCGCTGCGCAGTTTGACGTTCTCACCTTGCAGGTTCTTCAACTGCGCCAGAATATCGTCCAGTTTGTCGAGCCTCTTGAGAATCTGCGCGCAGCACTCTTCCTGCTTCTTCGCCGAGGCCAGGAGGCTGTCCAACTTGTCCGTGATTGCCTTGATGACATCGCCGATGCCGCCTTCCTTGATCAGGCGCCCGCTGCCGTCGGTGAGGGTTAATATGACCCGGCGGTTCATGAACCGCCCTTCCTTGGTCTTGTTGTCCACTTCGGGGGCGCGTTTACCGTCGCCCGCGGTGGTGATCTGGTCGTCGGCTGCGCCGTACCTTACCAGGAACGCCTTGACGGCATCGGCCCGCCTCAGTGCGAGCTTGTCGTTGTATGCGGCCGAACCCACGTAATCCGTGTGGCCGGTAACTTTCACACGGTAATCGCGATGCTGGCTCAATAAGTCCGCCAACCGCAGCAGGCTCGGGTATCCGTCCGAAAGAATTGAGGAATTGAATTCGAAATTGACCTCTTCCCAATCTTCCTTGGTTTGACCGCCGGTGTTCAGCCCCTGGGCCAACAGACTAGAGGCCAATAAGCCAATCGCGCCTATCGCTGCTAGTTTCTTCATTGTCTTGTATCGCTCCTCAGCGTTATCCACATGCACGAGTATGACCAAACTCTTTCATCTCCGGCTGGCGCAACCTTGCGTCCGTCGGTCCGATCAGAGACTCCTACCTGAATCTCCACTAAGAATTAGGATACACCGGAATCTCTCTCCATCTATCGCCAACCCAGGATCCTCATCTAAGGACACGGTGTGAACTGTACACTCTGCCCCCAAAATAAATGCGACAATAATTGAGTGAGGCTGCCGGACGGGCAGTCGCTCCCGGGGTGCCCTCTGTGCCCCGGGAGAGGAAAGTCCGGTCTCCACAGGGCAGCGTGCCGGCTAACGGCCGGGCGGGTCCGCAAGGGCTCGACGGAAAGTGCCACAGAAAATATACCGCCTCGCCGCAAGGTGGGGTAAGGGTGAAATGGTGC
>JAPKZC010000468.1:7537-15882 GCA_026394025.1 Candidatus Solibacter sp. | reverse complement strand
GGGTCCAGGGGGCTCGGTGCGGCGGCCGCTGCCTCAGAGGTCCGACAAGCTCGACCCATTTCTGGTGGTGGGAGATGAGTAGTAGCTGGGATCGGCGAATTTCTCCTGAAAAATCCGCTCCCAGCGGGCGTTGTCGGAGCACATGCGGCACGCGCAGCCGCGGGGGCAGCCGGAAGGCTTGTGCGGGCGGACGGGTTTTGCGCTGACCTCGGCCGGAGCCCGGCGGCGCAAGCGCCGCATTGGCTGCCCGATGCTGGACAGCAGAGCCTGAATCGTTTCCGAAGTGCTAAGTTGCATAGGTTACCTTACTCCTGTAAGTACCCGATATCTTTTCTAGTCCGAGTCTGGCAGGAATATGCCTGGTGGTAAAGGGATATCGTGAGTATTTAGGCGACTACTTTGCGGGCAACTCGCGTAGATCGAAAGTTAACTGCCAATGACTAACCCGTTGTTCTACTGGGTCACGGTGAGGCGGCCGGTCTGCGTACGCACGCCGCCTACGCTGACTATCACAGGTTGCACACCTGGCGGGACGGCGGCGGGGACAGTGAAGTTAACCTGTGAGACGCCGACCACGCCGACCGGAGTTCCAGCGAAGGAAACGGTGGCCGCGACGCCACCCACTGTGACCGTGACAGGCAGCCGCGGGCGCGGCAGACGCGAGGTCGCGGTACCGGTGGGCGGGCTTGCGCCGGTGATCAGGAACGTGGTGGTGTCACCGTCGCCGGTGATGTAGGCGACCGCGGCCTGGCCCTGCCGGGCGGTGGCCGCTGGGGTGAGCGATCCATCGACGGCGGTGAACAGGCCGGGGGCGGCCGGCGCGACGGTGAAGGGGAAACTCGCGACCTGGCCGCCGTTGTTCACGCCCAGAACCGCCAGGCCGGTTCCGGTTTCATAGGGAACCTGTACGTTGATCTGTCCCGGCGACACGTAGTAGAGCGGAGCGCTGACGCCGTTGACGGTGGCGGAAACTCCGCCGAGTTCCAGCGGCAGCGGCAACACGCCGGCGGAACGCGTGACGTCCGCCAACTGGGTGCCGAACACGGTCATCAACACACCGGGCGCAAATGCCTGGGTATAGGACGCTCCGTTGGCGATGGCCGTGATGACGGTGGATTGCGAGGTGCCGACGACAAACGTGACGGGGACCGCAATGACTTGTGGAATGGCGTCGCCAGATTGCACGGTGACCGTACCCTGATGGGCGCCGCGAGAGAGGCCCGCGGCGTTGACCGCAATCTTGAGGGGACCGGACCCGGTTCCGGAAAGCGGGCTCACGGTCAGCCAGTTGGCGCCTGGCACCACGGATGCGGTCCACTGCGGCTCTCCGCCGGAGAAGGTCAACACGACATCGGTGGCTGCGCTGCGAAAGGCATCGGTGACGGCGAGCGTGATGGTCTGGGGGGCAGCCGCCATGGCGGCAGGCGCGGCGGATGCTGCCGCCAGCGTTACGTCGAGCGTGGCGGTCACGGTGTTGCCGAGTTCGCTGATTCCGCTGACGGTGTAGGTCTTGGCTCCCAGGGTAGTGGCAGAACTCAGGCAGATATCGCCTTGCAGCGTACCATAGGGGGCCAGATGCGTGGTGCCGAAGAGTTGCTGCAGCGAAGTGCTCAAATTGGTGGTGCCTTGGCGGAGGGTAGTGATCTGCATCAGGAACCCGCCAGTTTCCTGGAGGATCAGGCGGTGAGCGAACTGGCACGCCGGGACGGCCTTCGGGTTTTGCAGAACAGTGGAAGGCACGCTGCCCAGCGCCATGCCGGTGGAGGCTCCTGGATAGAGCGCATCCAGGAACGCGACCGTGACATCGCGCGACCACGTGGCGCCGTCCAGGTCCTTGCCTTCGAAATGGAAGACACGGTTGATCGGAACCGTGAGGCCGCTTCCGGCGAGCGAAGCCCCGATAGTGCCTTTCGCAGGGATGATGGTAACTCCGCCGAAGGCACCCAGGTTGTTCACGCCGTTGACCGTGAATCCGGTGAGGGTGGTCTGCACGCCGGCCTTCTCGGAGAGCTTCAGGGTGTAGGGCCAATTGCCATAGGGCGACTGCTTGTACACCGGGTTGGGCGTAATATTGGGGACCACCAGGGAACCCGCGGCGGGACGGTTCACGCCGACCGTGACGGTGGCGGAAGAGGCGTTATAGAGCTTGTCGCCGTTGTAGATTGCGGTGACCGTTCCATCGCCGCCGATCACCGAAGTGGCAGCCACCACGAGAGTGGCGGTGGAACTGGCGCCATTGGCTGTCAAATCGGCAGTGCCGATGACGGCGTCCACCTGGTTTCGCGCCAGGAAAGAAATGGCTCCAGTGGGCGCGGTGCCAACTTGTCCGCCGCGGACGGTGGCGGTTAGGTGCACAGTGTCCGTCAATGCCGCGCTGGCCGGATCCGCAGTGACGGTGGTGGTGCTGGCGGTGCCGGCATTCCATTGGGTGACCAGGTTGTAGGCGTCGATGGAACCGAGGCCGGTGGCCAGATCGTACCCCGGACCAGCGCGGTGGCCGACAAAGCCCTCCACGCAGTTGGGACTGCCGAGGGCGCAGCGGACGGCGTTATCCCCGGTGGTGACGTCGTGGAAAACATCCTTGGTGGATTGGGCCAGGCGGTAGAGCGCGGGGTTGATGTTGCCCAATCCGGGTCTAGCCAGGATGGACTTGGAAGTGAGGTACTGATTGAGCAGCGCCACCACGCCGGCCATGGAAGGGGCGGAGGCTGAAGTGCCACCCACCGAATAGAAGGCGCCGTAGACGTAGATCTGGTAGCCGACATGGTCGGCGGAAGCGGTGAGGGAAACATCGGGGACGTCGCGCGCTTTGTCGTCGGGTACACCGGGGCCAGACTGCCAATAGGGCTTGGGGAAGAGCAGGCTGGCGCCGCCGCCGCCGGCGCTGAATCCGTTGACCGACGGGGTGTCGTTCCAGACGGTCTCGGGAATGTAGCCCAGAGCGGACGCGCCGTTGACGTTGTTAGTGGTGGCCCAGTGCTTGCCTTTGGCATCGTCGAACTGGGTGCCGCCCACGGAAGTGATTTCCGGAATGCTGGCCGGAAAGCCGACGGCCAGGCCCTTGGCGGCCTGAGGGATGGCGGAGGTGCGATCGCACTCGGCGGCTCCGGTATCGCCGGAAGCAGCCAGCCAGGTGATGCCCTGGGCACTGGCCTGCTGGGCCACGGCGCGGAAGGACACGCGATTATAGGCCTCGCAGCCGCCGAAGCTGAGGCTCAGGACGGGCGCCAGGTTTTCATCCACGGCGAATTGCACCGCACCATAGACACTTTGCCCGTAGACATAGAGGATCTTGGCGCCGCGCGCCACGGCGCCGGCCCATTCGATGTCGAGGTTGGATTCCACGACGTCGTCGTTGATCCCCGGGTCGTCGCCCACCAGGATCTGCTGGGGGTCGCTGGCCGGCAGATTGAACTGCTTGCGGAAGGCGCGAATGTCGGAGAGGTCGAGAGCTGAATCGCCGATGATGGCGATCTTCTGGCCGGCGCCATCCATGCCGGCCGCATAGAGGGGGGCGATGTTGTAGATGGTGGCGAGGTCGTCGGGCGTCAGGGTGTGGACGCCCTTGCTGGAAGTGTACTGGGGGCGGACGATGTTGGAGCGCAGCTTGAAATCGTCGAGGCCAAGGAATCCGCCGACCACGTCTTCGAGCGCGGCGGGAACGGAAGGTTCGTCCACATTGGCGAAGTGGGTTTCGCCATTCACGCGGTAGCGATGGAAGCGGGTGCGGAAGGTGCGGGCCGCCTGGCCGGCGGTGCCGCTGAAGTTGATCCAATTGCGGCCGCGGGCGACGTTGTCAACCTTGAGGCGCTGCGATTCCAACCAGGCGGACACTTTGGCAATGTCATTCGCGGTGAGGCCGAAGCGGTCGCCGAACTGTTCGGGCGTTAGCCACTTATGGTAGTTGGGAGCCCCGGGAATCTGCTGCTCTGCGAGAAAGGCGTCAATGGAGGCGGCCGGCTTGAAGAGGAGCGTGGCCTGGCGGATGGGCATGGCGGGGTCCACCGGACCCTGATCGGTGTCTGCCAGCGCCCTGGGATGAACGTGGCCCTTCAAGGCCACCAATCGAGTACGATCCAACGGCTGGACAATGCGGTCCTGCGCGGCGGCGGTAACTCCGCCGGCCAGCGCGGCCAGCAAGCAGCAGGTTGCAGCCTTGCGTAGATTCATGATGCGAGCCCCTTGAGAAGACCACGAGCGAACCTGAAGACGAATACGGGACGAAAATGCGCCAATGGAAGCAAGAAGTAGAAGGGTCATTATAGCCGACGGAGGACGCGGAGACTCCGAGGCACGGCAACGAAATGAACCGCGCGTTAAAAGGCGATGAAAATCACAACAGGAGCGAGTTATCCGGATATAATGGAATCGCGCCCAAAAGGAGCGTCGCATTATGTTCTGGATTACATTGTTGCTAATGGCCCAGGCGGCCGTTCCGTCGCAGACTGAGCGAGGCGAAACGCTCTTCCTCGCCGCCCAACAAGGATGTGGGAGCTGTCACGCGCTGAAAGGGAAGGGCACCGCGGTGGGTCCGGATTTGACTGGTCTGGGGCGGTTGGGCCCCCAGGCGATTGCGATGGCCACGCGTTCCAGCGTGACGCAGTACGTGCAGGTGGTGAAATTGAAGTCGGGGGGAAGCTTCCCGGCGATGACCGGGAAGAAAGACGAAAAGACCGTGGTGCTGTTCGATCTTTCGAAGGATCCCCCGGAGAAGAAGGAAGTGGCGCCAGCGGATATCGCGTCGATGGGCAGCAACGATGTATGGAAGCACCCGCCGGCCGCGGATAAGATCAGCGCCGAGAAGTTGGCCGACATCGTGGCGTACATCAAGTATGCGGCGACGGGTTCCAGGAAGGCGGTCGATCCCGAGGAAGTGAAGTAACTGACGGAACAATCGCCGTGGGCGGCAGTCCGCCGTCCCGGCAAGCCATCTGTGTGCGGAACTACGCCCCCACGTGCGCGTGGAGACGGTTACTTTCGATGCGCGCGGCATAGTGTGCGTGCCTTCGCACACGCCCCCTGCGTATCCGATCCGTGCTTTTCCCTTGCACGACACAACAGTTTCAAGTATAAGGATGTATGCGCTACTGGCTCGCCGCCGCCGCGTTATTGGTTCCGGGGATGGCCATGGCGCAAGACGTGGCGATTGTTCGCGCGGGTGACCTGCACTTACAAGGCTTCGGCGGCTTCAGCATCATTGGAGGCGTCAACCGGGTGTCCACAACGACGTTCGGCGCCGGCCTTAAAGAGGCCCAACTGCTGGTGCCGAACACCAACGGCAGCGTCGGTGTGCAGGCGGACTACAGCTTCACGCGGCGATTCGCGATTCAGGCGGACTATTCCTATCTGGCGGGCGGCTCGCTGGGTTTCAACCGGGACTATGTTCTGGACGAGCCCACCACGCGCCTGAGGCGTATCTCCGTGGATGCGCATTCGAGTGCTCGGATCGGCACTATGTCGTTGTTAATGCGCGTTCCACTGCTCAGCAGGCCCCGGTTGGTGCCCTATGTGGGTGTGGGCGCGGGACTGATGAGGACTCATTCCGAACTGAAGCAAGCCGTGGTGGGCGATGCACCGGGGCAAACATATTCCGGTTCGAGCAAAGCCAACGACCTGATTGGCTCGGTGGGCGGCGGCGTGCGGTACTATTTCACCGAACGGCTGGGGCTGACTTGCGACGTTCGCTTCTACGCCGGTCCCGCCACACGAACCCTGGGCCGTGTCAGCGTCGGAGTTTTTTTCAAGGCTCACTGAATCCAACTTATGACAGCCCGCCGTATTTTCGCTGCTTTGTCACTCACCGCAACGGCGGCCTTCGCACAGAACACGGGCGGACCGCGTGTGGACCCCTTGCGAACCGGGGTCATCGAGTTCGGCCTTTCCGGCGGCCTTGCGGCGGGGGATGTGGGCGGAGCGAATATCGACCTGCCCGGCGTGATCACTTACCGGGTGGAGGGACGTGGCGGCCCGTCGGGGAAACTGCATGTCGGCTTGGGCATGTGGTCCCGCTACCAGTTCGTGGCGGATGCGGCCGTGCTGGGCGGAGGGCGTGCGAAATCGGATCTGGGTGGCGGGTTCCAGGTCGAGACCAAGACCAATGCGATCGTGTACGGGGCGGGCATACACGTGCGGTTTCCGGTGTCCCGCCGGCTGATCCCCTATCTGGCACTGGGCGGCGCCAGCGTGCAGTCGCGCTCCGACACCCTGGTTCTGTTCACCGCACCCACCAAGACCCCAGGGTTGCCGTCGGATGCGGCGACACGGGTACGGTTGAGGGAAGGTTCGTTCGCCGGAGTGGCCGGGGGCGGCGCGCAGTTTTTCCCGGCCAGGAGCCGGGTCGGCTTGCGCGTGGAAGTCAAGAGCTACTTTCCGACGGGCACCAGCCACACCCCGTTTATGCAACTCACAGCGGGTGTTCTCACATGGGTGCGTTGAGGGTGCGTTGAGGCTTGACATGAGTTCGGGATTTGAGTATCTTTTCATCGGCTGTATTCCCGCAGTCGGAGACAACAGGCCATGACGGCGGTTGTCTGGCTTTGCGTTGCGCTTGCGTGTTTGCCGCTCTACGGCCAGACCGCGGAACCCGGCGCCCGCGGTTCCGGGAAGCGGGTGCTGGCCGTCATCGGAGTGGGAAACTACCGGGACTCCGTGGCCTGGCCTTCGATTCCAGCCGCCGAGAAAAGCGCGCTCGCGGTCCTCAAGATTATTCCCGACGTCTTTGGTTATGCGGCAGCACCTGGCGCCCCATTGGGGAGCGGGGCGGCGGCGGCAAGTGTCAACGCCTACCTGGATCGGGTGATTTCCGGCCTGTCCCCGGAGGATGACCTGATTGTCTACTTCGCAGGACACGGGAAGACGATTCACGAGCAAATTGACGGGCAGATGGACGCCGTCGGATACCTGGTCCCTTTCGACGCCCCGGCAGTCGGTTCGGCGGGGCTGCTCAGAATTCGCACGATTCTGGAGAAACTCGATGCCGCGCCCTCGCGCAACATTCTGGTCATTCTGGATGCTTGCGAGAGTGCCGTGGCGCTCCCGCGGTTGGCGCCCGGCAATAGCCGCGGCAGGGCCCGTAGCGGAATGAGCCGGGTCGTGATTACCTCGGCCGAGGCCCAACAGAGCGCGGTTGCCCAAGGGAACGAGGCCACTCTGTTCAGCGGCATTCTGTTGGATTTGCTGAAATCCGGCAACTGCGACATTTCCGGCGATGGATATTGCGCGGCCACCGAGTTGGCATTGCTGGCCCGGCGCCGCCTGGCTGCCCTTCCGGTGGAACAGAACCCGGAAAGAGAGAGCCCCACCGTAAGTGTGTTCGGGGGCGAGGAAGCGGCGGACTTCCGGCTGTACCGCTACGGCGCCGAGGTGCGCGATTGGGTCAACGCAAAGGCGTGCACGACGGTGGAGGAATGCGCGGATACCAGCAAACTCGAGCGCTTCCTGAAAGCCCATCCGGCGGAAGTGTATGCCTCGGCTGCCAAGAAGCTCCTGCGTGAACGGGTTGAGATGGCGTTGCGCAAAACGGGGCGTGGGGTTACCAGCGATCTTCGCCTGATCACGGGAAATGTCAAGGACTCGCTGAACTGGAAGAAGGACGAAAGCGTGTCGAAGGAGGAAGAGATCGTCTTCAAGTGGGTCCCGGACAGTCAATCTCAGTTCTGGATGGCGAAATACGAGGTCAGCGTGGACCAATACCGGAGGTTTGCGCAGGTGATGCCGCGCGCGCCTTCGTACAACCGGAACTGGTCTGACGGCAAGCAACCCATGGTGCACGTCTCCTGGTCGGACGCAAAGGCGTTTTGCGCATCGATGGGCGGGACGCTGCCGACTTTCGACCAATGGGTTCGCGCCGCGTTGGCCAACCAGGCGTACCGTTTTCCGTGGAATGACGACGTGAAATGCGATTGGGCGAATCTGGCGGCCAAATGCGACAAGTCGCCGTTTCCCGTGCCAGTGGACGCTTTCTCCGCTGGACAGAATGTCTGGCAGATTCACAATCTCATCGGAAATGTGGCGGAATGGACATCGACCCTGATGGAAACCGATGTCGGACCGAAGGCGGTAGTGGTGGGCGGCAGCTTCGCCGATACCTGGCAGAAAGCCGGGCTGCAATGGCGAAGCGCAGCCGAACTCAACGGCAGCAATACCGTAGGGTTCCGGTGCATCGTGGCGCCGGAACTCCAAAAAGCAGTGAAGGAGGAACGATAGTGTGGCTTGTCAAGTGGTACCCATGGCGTGTTTCGTGCCTGGCAGGCGTCCTGACCCTGGCTTCGACGGCGGCATCCGCGCAGTGTCCGGTACTGCCGCCTAATACCGAGTCCGCCGGACACATTCTAACCATCAAAGGC
>JAPKZC010000468.1:0-7527 GCA_026394025.1 Candidatus Solibacter sp. | reverse complement strand
GCCGCAAGCGGAATTGCAGCCGGGGTGTCAGTTGGCGCCTGGGGCGGAAATCACTCCACCCGCGCCCTTCGACCGCGATTACGCGAAAATCGCCATCCTGGAGCGCTCCGGCGACGTGCGTGTGCGAACCTGCAATGCCAGGGAAGACTGCGCTCCGTCGCTGCTCATGCCGAAGAGTCCGCCGTCGCGCGGTGGTTTGTGGTCGGCGATTGTGGATGAGATCATGCGTAAGCTGAAGTCCGATCCGCCCCGCTATGTCAGTGCTATAACGATGGGAGCCGGACAGCTCAACGACGCCATCGTGCAACAGTCCGCCTCCGGCATCGATCTCTCGCCGGTATTGCGGGGGTTGGGGGCGAGGGAGGCCAGCTACGAACTGGAGTTTTCCCGTCTGGATCCGGTCAAGGTTCGATGGAACGGCGCTAGCGGGGGCGTGGATGCCGCCGCCCTCGCCACCGGCTTGTTTCAGGTTCGTCTCAAGGGACCGCCGCCCTCGGAGGCGTGGGTGTTGATTGTGGGCAGCGGGGCTATGGCGGACGAGACGATCAAGCGCGAAGCGGAACTGCGCGCGGTGGTTGGCGGCTGGCGGGACAACGCCGATATCGAAGGCAGGAACGCTGGGCGCACCTTGTACCGGGCGTTTCTGGCGCAGGCGGCGGAGCGAATGAATGCGCCGGCCCAGTAAAGCGCGCCGGCTTGGGCGACAGATGAAAGCCCAGCCCCGCGCCTGGTGGCGGCTGCTATGGCCGATACTGGGCGCGATCTCAGTGCCCGCACTGTTCAATGTGGCTGGATTTGTGAAGGAGGTAGAAGGGCCGCTGGTGCGCGTGGCGACGCGCTATGTCAAAGCTCCCCAAGGCCCGCCGGTCACGGTGGTGCAAATCGCGGATGCGGATTTCCAGCAGATCTTCCAATCCCATCGGCCGCTTGCTCCCGCCAAATTAGCCGAGGTGATCGATGCCATCGCGGCATTGGGGCCACGCGCCATCGCGGTGGATATCGATACCTCCGACCCCGTGTTTCGCGTGTTGGCCGGAAGGAAGTGGTACGCCTCCAAGTCCCCCAAGTCTGGCGCCCAAGCCGCCGTGGAAGTGCCTGTAGTCTGGGCGCGGCGAGCTACGTTTTCGAAGTTGGCCGATCGGTTCTATGTCACCGATGTGCTGGGTGGCGTCGGGGCAGAGCGCACCGCGGTTGCCGAACTGGCGGAGGACAGGGATAAGGTAGTGCGCTCTTACCGGCGATCCTTTCCCACGGACAAAGGCAAGATCCTGGCGCTTCCGATCGAATTGCTGAGGGCTGGAGGACTGCTGAAGCCGGGCGACGAGGACGGCGAGCGCACCATCAATTTTTACGGCAATACGTCCGGCGATCCTATAAGGCGCTGGTGGTCGAGCGCCGTCCTCCGAGCCGCGAGGGAACCCGATATTGCGGCAGGGAAACCCCTCCGGGACCGGATCGTACTACTGGGCGGGGCGTTCCAAGGCGTCGACGAACTGGAAACGCCTTTGGGGTGGATGCGCGGCGTCGTGCTGTTGGCGCATATCGCGGAGACGGATTCCGGCAACGCGGAGCCCGCGGCGCGGACCGCCTTGTTGGCCGTCGTGTTCCTTGGCGCGTGCCTGATCGCCGTCTGCTTTGAGACCACGCGGGGGCGCACCGCGGTGCTGGTGTCGCTGAGCGGAATCTTGTGCAGTCTTCTGTTGTACTGGACCTATACCCGCGTGGTTCGGGATGCGCTGCTGGTGGGCACCGCGCTGGTCGTCATCGTCGGCCAGCGAATCTACTTGAAGATCAAGCAGGCCTCGAAGGAGAAGGCGGAGGCGGAACGCTCGCCGGATGCCTCTGGGTCTAAGACACTGCGGTAAGTTCGCCGCGGCTATTTCGACGGGGACTTCTTCAAGGTCAGCGGTAGCGCGGCGCCGCCCTGGCTCCATTCGCCCGCCATTTGGGTGGCCTCTTTGTTCAGCGTGCCCTTATAAGCGCCGCCTACCAGCCTCAACTGGAATTCGACGGCGGATTCCTTCTGAACGATGTCGGTGAGCGGCAGGTCCATCGAGTTCTGGTCGAGGCTGTCCATGGTTGCCTTCACCGTTTTGTCCGGCTGGTTCTTGAAATGAACGGCGAGCCTGAGGCTGCCGTTAGGCGTCTCCACCGCGCCTTCCCAACTACCCTCCAATTCGGCGGAGACGGCGGGGCTGGCCTTCGGCAAATCCACCTTGCCCTCACCCGTGCGCTTCATCGTGGACGTGAGGGACCCTTCGGGACCGGTGAGGGTGCAGGTCATGGCGCTCGCGCTAGCGAGAGTACAGTCGAAATCCGGGGCATTCGCGCCGCCGATGCCCATTCGGAACTTCACGGACTTGTCGCCGACTTTGATGTCGGCAAGCGGCACCTTCACTGGATTCGGCGAGCCCTGGGAGAACATTCCGATCCACGACCCTTTATCGTCCTTTGCCAGATCCGCGGCAATCTGGATTTCACGGTTGGGCACTTGCAGGGTGCCCTCCCAATGTCCGGCAGGCCCGGTTTGGGCAAAGGCAGCCGTAAGAAAACCGCCGAAGATCAGCGGCGCGACGCGCAGCAGAGGTGCCATGGCTACTGAGACGCGCGCGGCCGGGCATCCAAGTGGTCCCAATTGAGGATGGCGTTGAAGGCAAGGAAATACGTGCCTTGGGTCTGCCAGCGCCAGAAGGGGCGGAGCGCGAACATCACGACGTGGCCGGCGCCGAGCGGCATATCCACCACCAGGGCGCGGTTGGCGATGGCCTCGCCGCCGCCCAGGGTACCGGAAAGCAGCATGTCGTTGGTGTTCCCAGGGAACTGTAGGATTACGCGGGGGCGAGGCCCGGCGTCCGGGGCGAACGCGCCGCGCCCACCGCCGCCCGCACCGCGTCCGGCTGGTGCGGCGCCGGCTCCGGTGGCAGCGGCACCCGCCGCGCCGCCACGTCCGCCGCGTCCACCGCGCACGCCGCCAGCAGCGGGCGCAGCAGGGGGGGGCGGTGCATCGCTGGGGTCGAGTGGGGAGGTGTAGATGGGCGTGGCGTTGGGCGTGATGTTCTGGCCCTGGCCGCCGCCGGCTCCGGCGCCGCGTCCGGCGCCGATTCCGCCGCCAGCGGCATTGAGCACGGGATCCTGGTTGAAGTAGACCGGCAGATCTCTGCCGTCATAGCCGTAGGCGATGGGGCTCTTGAGGTCGGCGAAAACGCCGCGCAGGATGGATCCGCGCGCGAACAACTCGGCGGGATGTTCCACGGTGACGCCGCCCGCCAGGTTGTACTCGGCCATCAGGCTGGAAGTGCCGCCCTCGGTGATCAGTGCGCCGCCCTGCTGGACGAACCTGGCCAACTCCTGCAAGCCTTCGAAGCCCATGCCACCGCGGATATCGTCGCTCTCATCGATGCCACCCAGATTGGGCGTCTGCTCGGTCTTTTTGTAAGGGATGGGCGCCGTGCCGGTCATGGCGATGCCATTGATCATGGATGCGGACGTGCCGCCCACGTGGGGGAAGACGATCACGTCGTACTTGGAGCGCAGGTTGCCTTCCTTGAGCTTCTGGTCGGCGAAGTAAGTGTAGGGTACGCCGTAATAATCGAGGGCGGCGCGCACCCAGCCTTCATCCTGGGTGCGCGACCAGGAATGTATGTAGCCGATCCGCGGGATAGTCATGGCGTGGGTCTTCACCGGCGGAGCGGCGTCCACGGCCCAGGCGGAAAGTCCGAGATTCTTGAGCTGCGGCTCGAGCGCAGCGCGATTGGCGTTGGGGACGATGAGCGCGCCGGCGCGCAGTCTGCGGCCGTTGAGGTCGAAATCTTCTTCGGCCACTTGCATCTTGACGTCCTTATTCTTGAAGCGGAAGGTCATCAGGTTGTTGTCGGTGGTGTGCTCGATCACGAGGATGCCGCCCGAGCCTTCCACGCCGCCCGCGGCTTTGGCTTCGGAGGCGAGAAGGGTCATGGGCTTTTCGAAGATCGACTTGTCGGCGATCTTGTTGAGCTTGACGTTGCGCATGTACTGCATGGTCCAGCCCGTATCGTCGTAGGGGCGCGGGTTGGCGACGGGATAGTTCTGCACGGAGAAATACATGTCGAGCAGGGTGTGGTAGGGCTGGTCGCCGCGGATGACATAATCGCCGGCGGCCACATCGGTGTTGACGATTTTGAAGGCGGCGTCGGCCTTGTGGATCTCGATGCCCTGGCGGCGGAGTTCGTTGACGAGGTCGGCGGCATCGGCCTTGCGGCGCTGCGAGGCGGGGACCACCCAGGCGAAATTGGGACCGTTCTTTCCCTTCTCGATGGCGCGTTTGTTCTTCAGCCAGTAGTTTTCGAGATAGAGCTCACGATCTTGCGCAACCTTGTTCATTGCGAGAAGAAGTGCCGATTGCTGGATGTTGGTGTTGTTGCGCGGTCCCCAGGCAATGGCGGGGAGCGGCGGATTGGGGCGGAACCATTCGCGGCTGGTCTGGGTGGCGCCCAGGGTCAGGTTGGGATTGAGGTCCGGGCCGTAGCTTTGCACTTCGTAGAAGCGCCCGAAGGAGTTGTGAGTGAGGGCGATCCAGAAGAGGTAATTGGGGACCCAGCCATCGTAGAAGCCGAAGGTGAAGACGCCGGGAACGCCGCGCTTGGCCATTTCCATGACTTCGGTCTGTCCGAGCAGCCACCATTCGTCTATGGCGATGGCATCGAGCGCGGGGTTGTAGGGGCCGGTACCGGTGGAGACATAGAGGTAGGATTGCGCCTCATGCAGATCGTGGAGCACGGTGGGGTGCCATTCGAGTACGCCCTTGGTGAAGTTCTGGGTGAGCTTTAGATACTGGCCCATGCCGTCGCGGTTGTTATCGTGCTGCACATACTTGCCCCAGTACATGAGCGGCAGGCGCTGGCCGGTGCGCTTGTTGGAGTAGTAAGTATCGACCTGGCGTTCACGGCCGTCGGTTTCGAGCACGGGGGTGATAAAGGTGATGGAGTTGTTGCGGATAGTCTGGATGAACGGGGTTTCTTCGACAATCAGGCGGTAGGCCAGCTCGATGAGCATTTCGGGTCCGCCGGTTTCGGTAGAGTGGATGCCGCTGTTGGTCCAGTAGATCGGCTTGCCGGTCTTGATGAGTTCGCGAGCCTGCAGGTCGGTGAGTTTGCGCGGGTCGCCGAGTTTGGCGAGGATGTCCTTGTACTTATCGAGATCCCTGATGGTGGCCTCGTCGGCGATGGCGAGGATGACCTGGTCGCGGCCTTCCTCGCTCTGGCCGATCTTCCAGAACTTGGCGCGCGGGGAGGCTTTGGCGAGGGCTTCGTAGTAGCGGTGGATGTCCCTGGCGTAGGTCAATTCGCCGGGCTTACCGGGAATGCGTCCGAGGAATTTGAGGGGCGAGGGCACGGTGTCCGACGCGGGCATGTGGTCCACGAGCTCGGTCGAGATGCGCGGGTCTTGCAGGTACTCCTTGATGAGCCTGGTGTACTCTTCGTCGATTTTCTGGGGGGCTGGAGCGGCGGGTGGCGGCGCCGGTTTGCCTTTTTTGGCCTGGCCGAATGCGGGGCCTGAAGCGAGAGCGAAGGAGAGCAACGCGCCGCCGAGTGCAAAGCGGAGTGACATAGTGGAGGTCCTTCCCTGAGATCTCAAAGTCTGACCTCTTTGTGGGGTGTGTGTCAACTGGACGGGCAGCAGGACAGACGATCGCCCTTAGTCGTCTGTCCTGCCCTTGACGACCTGCTGCCGCGGTTTGGTGAAAAGAGACAGACCCCAAGAGTCGATGGTCTGCTCCACTGCCCGAGCGCTACCAGCCGCGCTGGAGGACCACTTCCCTGGCCAGATGGACGACCTCGGGCTTGACGAGGCGGCGATAGTCTTCCTGGCGGAGATGGACCACGTCGCGGTGGGTGCCCGCATTGAATACAATGCGCTCGTCGGCCAGAAGATTGGCGTCCATCAGCACCTTCATGTTGTACAGGTTGCCGAACGGCGGCATGGCGCCGAGATCGCAATCGGGGAAGATGCGGGCCAGCTCCGTCTCAGTGGCGAGGCGCGCCGTATTGCATCCCAAGGCGTCGCGCACTTCCTGAAAATCGACCACCTTGCTGGCGGGCAGTACGAGCATCTTGTACTCTCCGCTGGCGACCACGATCACCACCTTGGCCACTTCCTGGGGCGGCACGTGTTCGACGCAGGCGACTTCCCGAGCCGTGTAGGCCAAGGGATGGACCGTGTGGGTATAGGGGACACCGCTCAGGTCCAGGAATTCTTGCAGTTTACCTAGGATGGGCATGCAGAACCTCCGGAAATATTGTGCGCCTGGCGGGAGGCGAAGTCCAGGGGCTATTCGGCGGATGCTATGGTGTTTTCGTGAGCGGAAACATGCAGACGTTTTTTCGGGACCGGCTGGAAGTGCGGGTTTTCTCCGCGCGAGGTGAGGCCGGGTCGGCGGGGGCGGAGATCGCGGCCGGGATTATGCGGGCAGAGACGGAGCGCGCGGGGCGGGCGGCGGTGGTATTCGCATCCGCCGTGTCGCAGGATCCATTCCTGGCGGCGTTGCGCGCGCAGGAAATCGATTGGACGCGCATTACCGCTTTCCACATGGACGAATACGCGGGGATGTCCGCGGACCATCCGGCGTCGTTCCGGCGCTTCTTGCGGGAGCGATTGTTCAACCACGTGCCGGTGGCGGCGTTTCACCAACTGGATGGTGAGGCAGCGGACGCGGCGGACGAGTGCGAGCGTTACGCCGGTCTGCTGCGTGCGGCGGAACCGTGCCTGGTGATTATGGGAATCGGAGAAAACGGGCACCTGGCGTTCATCGACCCGCCGGTGTGCGATTTCGGCGATCCGCGGGATGTGCGGGCGGTGGAACTCGACGATGTCTGCCGCATGCAGCAGGTACACGATGGCGCGTTCGCGCGGTTGGAGGAAGTGCCGCGGCGCGCACTCTCGCTGACGGTGCCGTTCTTCCTGCGGGCGCCGCGGGCGTTGGTGTTCGTCAACGGAGAGCACAAGAGCGCGGCGGTGCGGGCGGCGTTGGAAGGGCCCGTGACGGAGGCGTGTCCGGCGTCGGCGCTGCGGCGGCATCCATCGGCGATACTGTTTCTGGACGCGGGCGCAACTTCGCTGCTGTGAAGGCGACGGAACAAGAGTCCGAGCTTTGCTCGGATGGACAAGCCGGAGGCTTATCCCACTTAGGAGGCGCTCTTGATGGAGAGGAAGCCGCTGACGTTCTCCCACAGTAGTTTGGGGAAGCTCTTGTCGAGGTAGGAGCGGATGGAGACGTAACACTCGTCGCAGGTGTTGGTGGCGGTGAACTCCGCGATCATGCGGTGGCGCTCTTCGAGGCTGTAGCGCTGGAACTGCATGGAGCAGGGCTGCAATGCGCCATCGGCGGTGACCACCAGAAAGCGCAGCCCGGCCTTGCAGCCGGGCGCCCCGCCGGTTTCGAAGTACCGCTGGGTGGCGTCGAGCGTGCTCTCGGTCGTGGCAATCCACCGCCCGTCCATCCGCTCCTTGACCCGGGCCAGCTGACCCCTGAGAATGTCGAACTGCTCCGGA
>JAPKZC010000015.1 GCA_026394025.1 Candidatus Solibacter sp. | reverse complement strand
GCTCGCAACGGTCAGTTGATGCGGACCGATAGCCGGCTATATATCGTGCCGGCTACGGGCGGCCAGGCGCGACGCATGCGCTGCAACACGCCGCTGATGAACTCCTGGCACAGCTTCTCGCCGAACGGGCGCTGGCTGGTCTTTGCATCCAAGAGCCGCTCGCCCTACACGCAAATGTTCTTGACGCACATCGACGAGAATGGCGACGACACGCCGGCCATCCTGATCGAGAATTCGACCGCGGCCAACCGCGCCGTGAACATACCGGAATTCGTGAACATCGCTCCGGAAACGTCGATGCGGATCGACGCGCCTGTCACGGAGTACTTCCGGCACGTGGACATCGCGTCAAGCGCTTTGAACGAAGGCCGGTTTGAAGCGGCGATCCCGGAGTTCAGAAAAGCGCTGGAAACCCAGCCCAAGGACGCCATTGTGCTCAACAGCCTGGGATCCGCCCTGGCGCAGGCGGGCCGGCCCGCGGAGGCGATCGACTACCTCAGGAAGGCCGGCGAACTAAGCCCCACTTACCCCTATCCGCACAGCAATCTCGGTTCGGCCCTGGCCGGGGCAGGCCGGCCGGACGAGGCCGTAGCCGAGTTCAGGAAGGCCTTGGCGCTCAAGCCGGATCTGGTCGAAGCGCACTGCGGACTGGGAGAGGTCCTCGCTCGCCAGGGGCAGATGGAAGCAGCGCTGTCGCACTTGCGGCAGGCGGTGAAGTACAAACCGGACTACGCGCTCGCGCACAGGAAGCTCGCGCTTGTGCTCGCGATGGCCGGGCAAACTGGTGAGGCCATTCTTCACGGGGAGCAAGCGGCCAGGCTCACGGGTGGCCGAGACCCGGTGAACCTTGTGGTGCTCAGCGAATTGTATGCCAGGGCAGGCCGGTTCACGGAGGCGGCGCAGGTCACGCAGCAGGCGTTGGCCATCGCAACTCAACGGAGCGATCGCGAACTCATGCAGCAACTGCAAGCCCGGTTGTCGGCGTACGAGTCCAGGCGATAGTCCACCGGCCCTTCGAAAGCAACGCGGCAAAGCCCTCGTCTTCCTCCTAGCCAAGTTTAGTTGAGTTCGGCCAGGATCGCTTTCGCATCAAGGTGATCGGGCCTGGCTTGCAGAGCCAGGGTCAGTTCCTGCCTTGCCTTTTCCTTGTCGCTCAGACCCAGGTAACCAACGCCCGAAATATAATGTGCCATCGCCTGTTGGGCCCGCGAGGACGGCGGCTGACGGCGCGATGCAATGGCGCGCGGGCCAGTGGCCGTTTCCGGCTGCTCAAGTGCCCTTCGGCCCATTTCCACCAGGCTCTGGAAAACCGTCTTCGCCTGCTCGGTCTGACCGAGCTTACTTAAGCAAAGTGCCTGGTAGTAGGTTTGGGGACTCAGGGAGTTGGCTGCGGCGCCCGGGCGGCGCGTCCCTCGCGCGGACGCCGTGGCGCCATCGCTCCATGACTGGCTGGCTTTCTGGCGGTCGCCCAGCCCTTCGTAAGCAACCCCAACCCAATAGGCGACCTCGGCATTGCGATCCACCGCGCCGGCTCTCCCCGTGGGGAGGTTTGACGGCACCGCGAACGCTTTTTGGAAGTTCTCCAGGGCCTGCTGGTAGCGTTTGGCCTGGACCTCCTTCCGTCCGCGCAGCAGGTAGGCGTCCGTCCAGTGATCGGCGATGTTCAGGCCCGCGCCTTCCGCAATGGCGAAAGGCCGTTCGCTAATGAGCTTGATTGCCTCGTCGTAACGGCCCGTGGCGATTTTGAGGACGATGACGCGATTCATCGAGTCATCCCTCCCGGCGACAACGGCCGGATTCTGTTCCAGCAGCCGAAGGCGTTTTTCAAGAGGTGCGCCGGTCTGTTCGTACAGTTCGTCCAGTTCGGTGAAGTGCATGGCGAACTTGCGGTCGAGCGAAACCGCTTTCTCAAGCTCCGCGATGGCCTGATTGATGTCGCTTGCGGGCGTCTGGTGCATGTAGGCGGTTGCCAGGTTGCGATGCACCATCGCAAACGAAGCCTCGAGCGCAACCGCCGCCTCCCAGAGTCTCGTTGCTTCCTCGGGCTGCCAGTCATACAGGAGATTCCCGAGGTAGTAGGGGGCACGGGCGTCGCGCGGATTCGTTTGCATAGCTTGCCGGAGCACGTCGATGGCCTCACTCTGGAATGGGAAGACGTAGTCGGGCGACGCCTTGGAGGCGAGACCATAGTACTCGGATGCCTTTTGCTTCTGACCCAGTTTCTCCACAAAGTAACCCAGGTAATAGTAGACCATTGCGTTGACTCTGGACTTGTCGGGAGCCGCGGCTACCATTTGTGAAAGCACGTCGGCGCCATCCTGCCAGAGACCGGCAGCGAAGTACTCAGCGGCGGTCTCCTGGGCGGTCGCGGGATGCTGGGTCATGTTGGAAACGAGCGGTTTGGCCGCCTCGGGATTTCTGGAGGCCAGCCATCGTTCGGCCATGGCGCGCACGTCCAGCGGGTCGGCCCGGTGAGAGGCTGCCAGCACCTGGAGGGCCTGCTTGGGGCGGCCCACATGGCGCAGCAGGGCGGCTTTCAGGTTCTGCGCCCGGATGTTCAACGCGTTGCCGTCGAGGGAGCGGTCGATCAGGTCCAGGGCGGCGTCCAACTGGCCCCGGCTGGCGGCGATCTCGGCCAGTGAGTAATACCCGGCGCCACGCCAGGCCAGGCTCCACGTGGCTTTAGAGAGTTGCGCGAAGGCTTCGTTGGTCTTGCCCTGCGCCTTCAACGTGGCCCCAAGGTAGTAAAACGCCTCCCCGTCCTTCGGGCTAGAGTCCTTGTCTAAGAAATTGTAATTCGAATGCGTCAAGTTTAGGCAATAAGGCGCTCGCGTTCGCAACAGGCTTGGATTTCCGATTCCAGGCGATCAAATGCGGTGCGTAGT
>JAPKZC010000926.1 GCA_026394025.1 Candidatus Solibacter sp. | reverse complement strand
GTCATAGGCTTCATCGACATTGCCTAGCGCGCGCAATTTGGCGGTGTCGTAGAGGGAGCAGCCGCCGCTGCCGTAGAACACGTAGCTGCCGTCTTCCCCGGGCAGCGGCTCATCGCAGCGCACGGGGAAATCCTCGGGCTCGCCCTGCGCCATCACGGTCTTGCCTGTCTCTTCGCGGCGGACGCCGGGGGGGAAGCGGATCTGCGCGGTGGCGCTGAAGAGGTTGGGAACCTGTTGGAAGGCGCGGGCGAGGGCGGCGAAGAAACCGGGCTCGAGCAGCATGTCGTTATTGAGCAGGCAGACGTGCGAGCAGCGGGCGCGAGCGATGCCGCGGTTTACGGAGCGGGCGAAGGAAAGCGGGGCGGGGGAGTGGACGACCTCGATTTGGGGGTAAGTGGAGGCGAGCCAAGCGGCGGTGCCGTCGGGTGTGCTCTTCCGATCTGGGGAAGCGGATCTGCGCGGTGGCGCTGAAGAGGTTGGGAACCTGTTGGAAGGCGCGGGCGAGGGCGGGGAGTTGGGCTTGGAGCAGGTCCTTGCCCGTGCGGGAAGGGATGACTACGGTGATGCCGTCGGCAAGCGCTCCCGACCCTGAGGGTACGCCGTCGCGGCTCCGATCGGGAAGCGATCGCCACTTGGGCCTGAGGATTCCGGCCAACGTTGCGGCGGCGTAGCGGGCCAGCAGTGGCCAATCCGCTTTGCGGGCGGCGCGAAGGCCCCATCGCAGGGCGTTGGCGGCGCGCCAGGCGATGTGGCGCGCGATCGCGGGGATGGACGCCGGCCGCAGCATGAAGTGGTTGAGGTTTTCGTTGAAGGCTAGGAACCCGCGTGGGGATAGGACGAGGGCCAGGAGGCGCATGCGGCGGAAGGGGACGTTGGGGACCAGCATGACGCCGGCGAGGCGGATGGTGTGGCCGCGCAACTCTTCCCGGCAGCGGTGCCGGTTTTCGGCGAAGGGGCGATTGACGCGGTAGCGGATCCACTTGTGGGCGGGATCCTCGGGCGGAAAGTCTGAGACCACCCACAAGGGCAATTCGGGATAGAGGTCGCGGAGGTGCTCAATGAGGCGCCGGTTGAGGTCTTCGGTGCCGGAGGCGAAAGCGATCTTGATCTTCGGGTTCAACGTCAAATCAGCAGGTGGCGGTGCGCCTGTGCGCCGCCCGCGCGGCTGGTCTCCCACAATTCCAATGCCTGGCAGGCGAAGGCGGCCGAGACCGGGTTAATGAACGGCAGGGGCTCGGTGTTCTTGCGTCCGAACCAGTATCCCCCATTCATCGGCGTGCCGCGCAGGTCGGAATCAGCCACCTGGAAGGCCGCCAGTTGGGTAGCCTCGAATTGCGCGGCAGGGCGGTCCAGGGGGACGGCGCCGAGCCAATCGGCATAGAGGCGGACGCGCAGCAACTGGGCGTACACGTCGGAGCGTTCGAATTCGGGGGCGATGTTGCGGAGGTGCCAGGCGGCGCGGCCGATGCCGTCGCGCAGGGCGGCGGTGCAGCGCGGCTCAGTGGCGCGCGGCAGCAGGCCTTCGAGGAAATAGGAAAAGGCGTGGAGGCGGTCCATGACCTTAGGGCGCTCGGGATGGCCGGGGAGGAAATCGGTGTAAGTGCGCAGGGAGGCTTCGAGGACGCGCTCGTAGGGTTCGATGAAGCGGCTGTCCCTGGTGGCCTCGAAGAGATCCCACCAGGCCATGGCAGATTTCAACTGGTAGCAGGTAGCGGTGCGCGACCAGCGGAGGGGATCGTGCGGGATGGGCGTTTTCGATGGAAGGGCGAGAATAGGATGGAAATCGCCGGCGGGGCTGGCAAAATCGCGCGCCATGGAATCGCCGGTGGCCACGGCGGCATCGAGGTATTCCCGCTCCCCGGTGACACGCCAGAAGGCGAGCAGGCCGCGCACGATGATGCCGCAATCGAAGAAGTAGGTGAAGGCCGCGGGAGCGATTTCGAACGGCATGGTCCGTGTGGCGGGGTCCCAGGCGCGGAGGAGGAAGCGGGCGGCAGAGAGCGCGCGGTCGAGATAGCGGGCGTCGTGGGTGACGGAGTGCAGATAGACGAAGGCGCTGACCGCGTAGCCGGTGATTTCGGTTGAGGCCGGGAGATTGCGACACGCATCCACCAGATAGTAGCGAGCCACGCCGCCGTCAGGTTGTTGAATTCCGGAGTGCAGGAACCACTCCCCGGTATGCCAGAGCTGTGGGGACAAGCCGTTATTTTAACATCCGGACGCTGACGGGCAAGGTGAGAATCGCCGGCCGTAACTAAATGTAGGGCAGCAGCTTTCCGTCGCCGTTCACCACGAAGATCTGGCCGCCGGGCCTGAGAGCAAGCTTGAGCGAAGCCAGACCAGGGCTGTTCGCGCCATTTGCCCGGTTGGCCGCTTCCCGGCATTTCTGCACAGCCGGCAGCAGGAGCCCGATGAGGATCGCGATGATGCCTTTGGACTGGAAATCCGTTACCGAATTCCAACTCGTCCGGCTCGATTGCCCGATCACGATCATATTCACGCCGGCTGGGTGGCTGCGCACCACGGCGGCGGCGATATCCGTCAGATCGTTGCCAAACCGCACCGATCCATCGCCCATCAACACATTAACGCCGCCCCCCAACCCGCTGGCGGAAATCTGGGTCTTGATGCTCTCGTAGTTCATGTAAATTGGCATTCGCCCCTCCGATTTGATACAGACATTCCGGGAGTATATCAGAGGACGGCGAAAATGATCCCCGAAAATGGAACGGACGCGGCAGTGGGGTACTGGTACTCACGAATGCGCAGTCGAGGGCCGTCAGCTCAACATCCAGACACCGGCAGCCAAAGTGAGAACGGTCAGCGGCACGCCGGCGCGCGCGTACTCGCGGAAGGAGATTTCCACTTCGGCGCGGGCGCGCTGCGCCACGATCAGATTCGCGACGGAGCCGAGCAGCGTGAGGTTGCCGGCCAGGGTGGAAGACATGGCAAGTGTGAGCCAGGCGCGGGCCGGGTCGGCCAGATGGGGGATGAACGTTTTGAAGACCAGTACGGCGGGAACGTTGCTTACCAGGTTGGCCCCTTCTCGAGGCCGGCAATCACAATGAAGAGGCCGATGAAGAGCACGAGCAGGCTCCAATCGATCTCGCGGTAGATCTTTTCGGGTTTAACGCGGCGGGTGAGCAGGAGGAGCGCGCCGGCAACAACGGCTACCTTGGGGACGGCCCATCCGGCAAAGAAGAACACGATCATGCCGGCGGATACGGCGAGCGATTTCCAGAGGAGGGGGCGGTTGACGCGCACCGGCCGATGCCGCACCTGGAGTGGCGCACGCAATCGGAATTCGGCGCGGTAGACGACGGCGATCACGGCGATGGTGAGGGCGAGTCCGACGGCTGCCACAGGGGCCAGCGCGGCGGCGAAGGTGCGGTAGGGGATGTGCGAGAAGCTGCCGATCATCATGTTCTGCGGGTTGCCCGTGATGGTGGCCACTGAGCCGATATTGGAGGACATGGCGACGGCGAGCAGGTAGGGCATGGGTTTGCGGCCAAGCTGGCGGGTGATGTCGAGGACCAGGGGGGTCAGCACCAGGCACATCGTGTCGTTCACGAAGAAGGCGGAGAACACGCCGCAGACGAGCACGATACCGGAGAGCAGGACCAGCGGCCCGTGCGCGTGATCCACTACCCACGCGCTGACGGTGGCGAAGAAACCGGAAAGGCGCAAATTGGCTACCACAATCATCATGCCGAAGAGCAGGACGATGGTGTCGTAGTTGATGGCGGCGTACGCTTCCTCCACGGTGAGGACGTTGAAGGCCAGCATGAGGCTGGCGCCGACGATGGCCGCTCCGGTGCGGTCCACACGCAGGAATGGGATGCGTCCGACGGCGAGCGTGAGGTAGGTGCCGGCGAAGATCAGGATGGCGGCTAGCAAACCCCTATTGTCGCAGGCGACATCGAGGCACGGCCGGGTCGCTACCGCATTGCGTCACTTTTTGGTCGCCGACCAGGTAGCCTTGTCGTCGAACCCTGCGTACACGGCGGTGCCCTTCATTGTCGTGGGGCTATCGATTGTGCCCTTGTAGCCGACTTTGATCGTTTGACCGCCCGCGTCGCCCTCGAACCCGAACTCGATGGCGTTCCCCTTCACGGTCCCGGTGATTTTCACATCGCCAAAAAGCTGGCTGTTGAACGTCCCCGTGAGCTTTTCCCCTTGCTGCTGGAAGACGACTGTCGGGCTTCCCGAACCCTGGCTGGTCTCCACGGTCACGTGCCACGTACCGGAGACGTCGGCCGCAACCGCGAAAGGCATACAAAGCATCAGCGTGCAGATGAGTTTGAGCATGGTTCCTCGGCGATTACAATATCAGATTGTAGGGGCCGAGGCTAGGGAAGTTGCTGCAAAGCTCTCCTATTAGCACGCCCGCGCCGACGTGCCGCATACTGAGAGGGTGCCCCGGAAAATCCCGCGCTTGCTTTGGGTGGTTCTCCCGCTGGCATACCTGGTCTACTTCTACGATCTGAGCGCGACGGGCTTGCTCGGGCCGGACGAGCCGCGGTATGCGTCGGTGTCGCGCGAGATGGCACGTTCCGGCGATTGGATTACGCCGCGGTTGTGGGGCGCGCCCTGGTTCGAGAAACCGGCGCTGCTGTATTGGCTGAGCGGCATGGGGTTTCGCCTGGGGCTGAGCACGGAACTGGCGCCGCGCCTGCCGGGCGTGCTGATGGCCGTGGCCTTCCTGGCTTTCTATTGGTGGACGCTGCGGCGCGAATTCGGCTGCCGCGCGGCGTGGCTGGCCAGCTTGATTCTGGGCAGCAGCGGCATGTGGGTGGCGTATAGCCAGAATGGGGTCACCGACCTGCCGTTGGCGGCGACCTTCTCCGCGGCGATGTTGCTCGCACTGCCTTGGGTGGCGCGCCGCGAAACCGGGCAACTGCCGGTGGCGGCGGCGATGTTCGGGCTCGCGGTGCTGGCCAAAGGGCTGGTGCCGCTGGTGCTGGCGGCGCCGCTGCTGATGGGGCGTCACGTGCTGGATTGGCTGCGCTGGCGCGTGGTGCTTCCGTTCATTTTGGTGGCGCTGCCGTGGTACGCGATGTGCTACTGGCGCAACGGGTGGCCGTTTATCCATGAGTTCTTCGTCGTCCACCACTTTTCGCGGGTTACCTCCGATGCGCTGATGCATGCACGGCCGGCGTGGTTTTACCTGCCGATTCTGGGGGCGGGGCTGCTGCCCTGGACGCCGTTGCTCGGGCTGATAGCCAGGCGAGTGGTCTATCGGGACCGGCGGCGGGTATTTCTCGCCGTCTGGATGCTGGTGGTACTGGCGCTCTTTTCCATATCTACTAATAAGCTGCCGGGGTACATTTTGCCACTGCTGCCGGCGGCCGCGGCACTGATGGCGCTGGCACTGGACGAAGTGGCGGACGCGCGGGTATGGCTGGCCGCCTGTGCGGTGCTTCTGGTAGCCTTTCCGATTACCGCCCAGGTACTGCCGGCAGCGGTTCTGAATGGGCTCTCGCGCGCCCCGCGCCCGGTGTTCCAGGCGGTGTGGCTGGCGGCGGTCGCAGTAGCGTTGCTGGCATGGCTGCTGGAAGCGCGCGGCAAACGGGTGGCGGCCGTGCTGGCGGTGGCGGCGGGGGCGGCGTTGGGGACGGGCTATTTGAAGTCCGTCGCCACGCCGCAACTGGACCGCGGCGTCTCCGCCCGCGGCTTGTGGCGGGAGATCGGCCCACGGGCAGGCGAGGTTTGTATTGGGAATGTCAAACGCGACTGGGAGTACGGGCTGAGTTATTATTCCGGCATGCCCTTGCCCGATTGCGAGCAGCAGCCCAAGGCGCTCCAGGTGCTGCCTGCCGCGGGTGGACGCGCCTATCTGGGATCCGCTCCTTAGTACTGGGAGAATGTTGCCGGATGGACGGGTTGACCCGCACTCCCCCGGCGTTGTACTCTCACGTTTCCGGAACCGATTCATGATCCTGCCCCAGAGTTATCCCGCGGTCTTGTTTTTGATGGTCCTGAGCCTGTTATGTCTGGGATCCTGGGCGAGCTTTTTCAAGTTCGCCGGGAAGTGGCGTTTCGAGTTGTTTTACCTTGATTTCGCCATTGGGTTGTTGTTGGCTTCGGTGATTTTCGCATTCACGGCGGGCAATATCGGATATGACGGATTCAATATCCTCGACGCCTTACAGAACGCCGGAAAGCGCCAGTTGCTGTACGCGTTTCTGGGCGGCATGATCTTCAACTTGGGGAATATGCTGCTGATGGCGGCGGTGTCGGTTTCCAGCCTGGCGGTGGCATTTCCGATGGGAATGGGAATGGCGCTGCTGCTCGGCACCGGCTTGGGCATAGCGGGCCGGCCGGCGGGTAGTGCGCTGCTGCTGGGGCTGGGCTGCCTGTTGATTCTGACATCGATTCTGGTGAACGCGGTGTCCTACCGGATCATGGGGGTGGCGCAGCACGAAGCGCTGGCGCGTGCCGGGCGGGCGAAGAGCACACGGCGTCCGAGTCCGCTGAAGGGGATCCTTCTCGCCCTGATGGCCGGCCTTCTGATAGGCGGTTGCATCCCGCTGGTGGAAAAAGCGCGGCAGGGCGACCTGGGGTTGGGGCCCTACGCGGTCGGCCTCGTCTTCGCTGTCGCCGTGTTTTTGTCCAGCTTCGTGTTCGACAACTTTTTCATGAATCTGCCGGTGGAAGGGGCTCCGTTGGAATTCGGCGGGTACTTCGACGGCCGTCTGAAGCAGCACCTGTCTGGCCTCGCATCCGGGTTCATCTGGTACACCGGCATGGTGTTGGCATGGGTGTGCACCAGCGTTCCGGAGGCGATTCAGGGCGAACCGATGCTGCGCTTCATACTGGCCCAGGGGTCGCCGGTTTTGGCGGCGCTGTGGGGCATCGTGGTGTTCCGCGAATTCAAGAACAGCGACGCGCGCGTGAAGCTGATGGGAATGCTGATGCCGGCACTGTTCCTATGCGGCCTGGCAATGATCGGCCTGGCTCCCCTGTTCCTGCGCAAGGTATAGTCAGTCCGTCGTCGAAATCCCCAGCTTCGCGTACCAAGGTCGAGCGGAGTGCAGCGCAGCGTTGACCGCGTTGATGTTGCGCACGCCGTCCAACCGCAGCCACTCTTCGAGCGCTTTGAGCCCGTGCTTGGCGTACACTGGTATGCCGTTCTTCCAGGTGGCACGCCCGCACAGTACGCCGGCGTAGGCCGTACCCGCCTCGCTGGCAATGGCCAGCGATTCGAGGAATTGGGAATTGCTCACGCCGGCCGAGAGATAGATGAACGGTTTGGTGGCCACGGCCGCGGCCTCGCGGAAGTGCATGCAGGCTTCCCACTTTCAACACGTCCACACGGTATTCCAGACGCGAGAACACCTCCATGCCCTTCTTGACGATCTCCGGCTTCTGGCGGGCAAACTCGAGGCCCTTCTCGTCGCCGCCTCTCGGATCGTAGCCCACGATTTCGAGGAAGAATGGAATTTCGTAGGTTTCGCACTCGGCGCCGATGCGCTCCATGAAGGCGTGTTTCACATCGATGACGGAGGCTTCATCGAACGGGGAGTAGTAGATCAGAATCTTGACTGCGTCGGCGCCCCAATCCACCAGCCGCTTCACCGAAACGTGGGGCAGCAGATCGGGCAGGCGGCCGGGACGGGTGGTGTCGTAGCCCGAGAGTTCGTAGGCCAGCAGCAGTCCGGCGTTGGGTGCACGCGCGCGTCCGGCTTCCAGGCCGAACTCCGGGTCCAGCAGAATGGCGCTGGCATGCGGCGTGAGAATACGGCTCACCGCCACCTTGAATTCGCTCATCATCGCCGGCGTGATTTCATGGACATCGACGCCGCGCGCGATGGCCAGGGCCTTTTGCAGATTGCCTCGCTGATCCATGGCGGTGGCGGCGATGACGCCGCGCTCGTTGGCGAGCGCCTTCATGCGCTTCATTTTGCCATCGGACAGCTTCACTGGGGATATTATGGCACGCGCGCTACAGCCGCATCGGCTTGTTGTAGCCCGTCATCTCCAGATAGCCCGCGCCGCGCGAGGTCCCGCTGCAGGTGGCAGCGCCTTCCCAATAGCTGGGGAACGAGGCGTCTCCGGCCACTAGTTTCTGGTTGGCCATGGCGGCGGTTCACTCGCGGGTGAGATGGAGCGAGGGGACGGTAGCCGGGCAACGCCTGCCGATACGTGGGGTATGTGGCGAAGAGCAACAGCAGCAGAATCGTCATGGGCCCTGTTCAGGCGACGGGAAGTGGCCGCACCCGGCCGTACCCACTTTGATTCTGTCATATGGACCACCTTTGTTATCATGAAGACACTCCAGCAATGATCGTTGCGGCCAACACTGTACAGTTCGACTCCATCGCTCTCGATAACGGCACTACGCTCGGACAGGTCGAGGTGGCATACGAGACCTACGGAGAATTGAACGCGGCGAAGACCAACGCCATCATGGTACTGCACGCGTTCTCCGGTGACGCCCACGCGGCGGGTATCAGCGCCGAAACCGGCAAGCCCGGCTGGTGGGACAACATGATCGGCCCCGGCAAAGCGTTCGACACGAACAAGTACTTCGTGATTTGCTCCAACGTGCTGGGCGGATGCCGCGGCACCACCGGGCCATCCTCGCTCAATCCGGCCACCGGCTGCCCGTACGCCATGTCGTTTCCGGTAATCACCATCGGCGACATGGTACGGTTGCAGAAAATGCTGGTCGATTCCTTCGGGATACCGCGACTTCTATCCGTCTCGGGCGGATCGATGGGCGGGATGCAGGCGCTCGAGTGGGCGGCCGCATACCCCGAATCCGTGGTCTCCGCCATCCCGGTGGCCACTACGACGCGCCACAGCGCGCAGCAGATCGCGTTCAACGAAGTGGGACGCCAGGCCATCATGGCCGACCCCGACTGGGCCGAGGGCAACTACTACGACAAGCAGCCTCCGGGGCGCGGTCTGGCGGTGGCGCGCATGGTGGGCCACATCACCTACATGAGCGACGACTCGATGCGGGAGAAGTTCGGCCGCCGCCTGCGGGGCAAGGAGAACTTCAGCTTCGGCTTCGACGTGGATTTCGAAGTCGAGAGCTACCTGCGCTATCGCGGGAGCCAGTTCGTCTACCGGTTCGACGCCAATTCATATCTCTACATCACCAAGGCCATGGACTACTTCGACCTGACCAACGGCCACGGAACCCTGGCGGCCGCGCTGGAAAAGACGCAGGCCCGCTTCCTGGTGATCAGCTTCAGCTCGGACTGGCTCTACCCGAGCTATCAATCGCAGGAACTGGTGCGCGCCCTGCGTTCGCGCAATCGCGACGTGGCCTACGTGGAGCTGCAATCCAACTACGGGCATGATTCCTTCCTGGTGGACGTGGTGGAGCAGACCGACCTGGTGCGCGGCTTCCTGGCCAGCACGTTTGAGAAAGCGCAATGAAGTCGGGATTTGTCCGCGAGTTGCTGGGCCGCAGCGACTACGCCATCATCGGCGAGATTGTCGAGCCCCAGACCAAGGTGCTCGACTTGGGCTGCGGTGAGGGCGAACTGCTGGAGTGGCTGGCCTCCAACAAGGGCGTGGATGCGCGCGGCGTGGAGATCTCCGGCGCCAAGGTGCAGAAGGCGATCGCGCGCGGCGTCTCCGTGTTCCAATGCGATATCGACGAGGGCCTGGCGGATTATCCGGATCAGGCCTTCGATTACGTGATCCTCAGCCAGACGCTACAGGAGACGCGCCATCCTCGCAAGGTGCTGCGCGAGATGCTGCGGGTGGGCCGGAAGGCGATCGTGGCGTTTCCGAATTTCGGCCACTGGCGGATGAGGATGTCGATGCTGTTCAGCGGCGGGGCACCGCGCACGTCGCTGTTTCCTTACGAGTGGTACGAATCGCCGAATATTCACATCCTGACGGTGCGCGATTTCGAAGCGCTGGCCGCGTTGGAATCCCTGGTGGTAGAGCGGCGCTACTTCCTGGCGGGCCATCGCAAAGTGGAATGGCAGCCCAATCTGACGGCGGAAGTGGCGGTATTCCTGGTCCGGCGGGGCTAGGGCGACCAGAACGTCCAGGACCTCGTGGTTTTTCGCGCGTATCGCATTGTATACTAGCTGAGGCCCAGGAGTTGGCTTATTGAATTCCATCTCACCGGTCTCCGCAATAATGGAGGAATTTGGCTGTGAAATCGCCGTTCCTGAGCGGAACGGTCTGCGGCAACTGGCCAGAACGGTTGGCAGCCGAATTGCAGCTCTGTTGTTATTAAGGGTTATTTTCAGGGGTTTCTATGGGATCTAGAAGAAATGCTCGTCGTAAGCGACTTCCCGCTCCAGAAATCCGTCAACGAACCGAAAAAAGGAGAAATTAGCCTAATGCGTAAGAACATCATTCTGCTGGCGGCGATGCTGTCCCTATTTGCCAGTCTCGCGCCGGCACAGACGATTACCGCTTCCATCACGGGTACTGCGAGCGACCCATCGGGCGCCACCGTTCCCAACGGCGCCGTGACCGCGACCAACACCGAAACCAACGTTCGCACCACCACCACGACCAACTCGGAAGGCATCTATACGTTTCCGTTTCTGCGTGTGGGCAACTACACGATCTCGATGGAAGCCAAGGGCTTTAAGAAGTCCGTGGTTGGCCCATTCAAGGTGGACGCCAACCAGATTGCCCGTATCGATGTGAAGTTGGAAATCGGCGATACCTCCGTGACCGTCGAGGTTACCGACGTGGGGCCGCTGCTGCAGACGGAAACGCAAGCCACCGGCGACACGCTTTCGTCCACCAAGTTGACCAGCCTTCCGCTCAACGGCCGCAACTTCGCTTCGTTGACGCTGCTGATTCCGGGCGCCGTGTCCACCTCGCCGGGCGCGATGAACACCGCGGCCCGCTTCCAGGGTTCCGGTTCCCGCCCGCAGGTGAACGGAAACCGTGAGCAGACCAACAACTTCATCCTGGATGGCGTGGACATCAATCAGAGCGTGGATAACCAGATCGGTTACCAGCCGAATGTCGACGCGTTGGAAGAAGTGAAAGTGGTCACCGGCAACGCCGGCGCCGAATTCGGCAACGTCGGCGGCGCAAGCGTAGTGATGTCGCTGAAGAGCGGCACCAACCTGTTCCACGGCAACGTGTTCGAGTTCCTGCGCAACGAAAAGCTGGATGCCAACGGCTTCTTCAACAACCGCGGCAACGTGAAGAAGCAGGCGCTTCGCCAGAACATCTTCGGCGGCACGTTCGGCGGCCCCATCCAGAAGAACCGTACGTTCTTCTTCGTGGACTACGAGCAGACCGAGCGGCGCATCGCCGGACCGGCTACAGCCTCCGTGGCGCCGGCTGCCTGGCGCACCGGCGACCTGAGCCAGTTCCTCGCCGTCAACAACCAGATCATTCGCGACCCTACTACCGGCACCACTATCGCCACGCGCACGCCGTTCGCCAACAACCAGATCCCGGTGTCGCGCTTCAGCCCGACCGCCCGATATCTGTTAAGTAACCCGAACATCTATCCGCTGCCCAACAACAACGGCACTGGCACGCTCGGCGTAGGCGGCAACTATATTGGCGGCACGCGGAACTACCTGAGCAACAAGCAGGGCGACGCCAAGCTCGACTACCGGCTGAGCGACAAGGACAACCTGATGTTCCGGTATTCCAAGGGCATGTATGAGACGTTCGGATCGCAGGCCGCCATACCCACGTTCATGACCAGCGGCAACAACGGCCCCACCTGGTCGGCCGTGGCCAACTGGACACGCACCTGGAGTGCCAGTTTGGTGAGCGACAACCGCTTCTCTTATAGCCTGATCGGCATCGACGACAAAGTGATCGATTGGTCCGGGCAACTCGGCGCCGACGGCAACTCGAAGTTCGGCATTCCTGGCGGACAGTTCATCCCCGGTCTATCGAGTTTCAACCTGGGCGGCAGCTTGTCCGGCCTCGGTTCGGCAGCCACCATCGCCAACACCCGCGACAACAAGTTCCAATTCCAGTCGAATAACACCTACCAGCGCGGTTCGCACGTGTTGAAGTTCGGCGCCAGCCTGATGCGCGTTCGCGCCAACCGCTACTATGCCGGCAACAACGGCGCGCTCGGTTCGTTCAGCTACAACGGCGCGTACAGCGGCGTCGACATTGGCGATTTCCTGCTCGACACCCTGGCCAGCAAGGGCCGCGGTGCGGTCAGTGGTACCTGGGGACATCGCAACTGGCGCAATCTCTTTTTCGCCCAGGATAGCTGGAAGATCCGCCGCAACGTTACGTTCAACTATGGCGTGAGTTGGGAATATATGTCGCCCATCTACGAAGTGAAAGACCGCGAGGTGAACATCAACACCTATACCGGCGCGCTGATCTATCCCGGCGGCGAATACGGACGGGCGCTCTACAAGGCCTACAAGAAGCAGTTCAATCCCAACCTGGGCATCGCCTGGAGCCTGAACTCGAAGACCGTGGTTCGCGCCGCCTACCGCTTGTCCAACTTCCTGGAAGGCACGGGAGCCAATCTGCGCCTGACCTTGAACCCGCCCTTCTTCACCGAATCCAACGTCACCTACGACAGCACTCTGCCCGGAAAGATTGCCACCGGGTTCACCGATGTGATCGCCCGTGGCGACCTGACCGGCCCGCGCAGCACCCCCACCGCCGCCCCCTTCTATCAGGGCCGCGCCTGGGACCTGGATCTGC
This sequence comes from Candidatus Solibacter sp., assembly GCA_026394025.1. Taxonomy (GTDB): domain Bacteria; phylum Acidobacteriota; class Terriglobia; order Bryobacterales; family Bryobacteraceae; genus Solibacter. The sequence goes on along the minus strand of JAPKZC010000926.1, from coordinate 2,156 downwards.
GCCCGCAGATGACCAACCAGTTCAATTTCGCCATCGAGCGCGAACTCGACAAAGCCACCAACATCAACGTCGCTTACGTGGGACAGCGCGGAACCCACCTGGTGATTCCGCACGAAGCCAATAACCCGCTACCGGGGGTGGGCGCCTATGCCACGTGGGCACCGATTAACGATCGCCGTCCGCTGTTCAAGCCGCTGCCGAACGTGGGCAACATCGCGCTGACAGAATCGAGCGGCACCAGTTGGTACAACGCACTCCAGGTGAGCGGCCGCCACCGTATGACGGCCGGCCTCGAGATCGTGTTCCAATACACCTACTCGAAGACGGACACCGACGGCTTGGGCTACTACGGCTGTGGCGGCACCAATTCGGAAGGCGCTTACTGGCAGGACGCTTACAACCGGCACGGCAACTACGGGCCGGCCTGCTTCGACGTACGCCACAACTTCACCACCGGCGGCGTGTTCAACGTTCCCTTCGGCAAGGGCCAGAAGTTCGGCGCCGGCGCCCACAAGGCGGTGGACCTGGTGCTGGGCGGCTGGAACATCAACTACAATCTGGCCAAGCGCGGTGGCTTCCCCGTCACCATCTTCGCCTCCACGCAGAACACCAACTCCGGCCGCAGTCCGCGCAACAACGCGCGCGCCAACCGCTACGCGGTTCAAGCGGAGCCTTCGGTTCGCACCGTGGACCGCTGGTTCGGCGATGTCACCGCCAGCACCTTCTGCACGGCCGGCGTGAACAACGGAACGTGCGCCTATGGCGTCCCGGCGTTGGGCGAGTTCGGCAGTGCGGGAGTAGGCACGGAGCGCGCTCCGGGATTTTTCAATCTCGACAGCTCGATTGGCAAGCGTTTCGCCATTACCGAACGCCACAAAATCGAGTTCCGCGCGGAGCTATTCAACATCCTGAACTCCGTCAGCTTTGGCCCTCCGGGACGTGACATCACCACTCCGGCGAGCTACGGCGCAATCGGTAGCCAGATCAACGCCCCGCGCACCATCCAGTTCGGCTTGAAGTACGCTTTCTAAGCGGACTGCCGCAAGTAGAGATCAAGGGCCGGCCGCCGTTCCAGGCGACCGGCCCTTGTTGTTCTTACGCTTCCAGCAACGCCAGACGCGCCAACCAGTCCAGACTGCTCGGCAGGTGGCGGCGGACATCTTCCAGGCTGGGCGCCCCTTCAATCCCGGCCAGTTCGCACGCGAGCTCATCGTGCGTGCGCGAGCCGTCCAGCAAACGCACCAGTTGCCGCGCGATGGCGTCCAGTTGCACCCGAATATGGCACGCGCTCGTCACGTTGTCGCCACTAGCCGCCTGATAGCGCGCCAGACGGCTGGCGCGAGGCCTTTCGGTCACGGTCTCCTGGCAGGGAAAATCGTGGACGTGCAGGTTGACGCAGCCGGCCTTCAGCAGCGCGAAGAGAATCTCGCGCAGTAACTCGGTGGTCCCGGCATACGGGATGAGTTCGTCGAATCGGGCCGGCAGCCGGCCGGTGTCGTGCAAGGCTTGGACCACGGCTTTCACGGCCTCCGCTCCCTCCTCACCGGAGACCTGTTCCGGACGCACGTTTTCGGAAAACAGGAATTCGTCCATGCGGGCCGGGCCGATCGCGCGATCGAGCGCGATCTCCCCGCGGCACAGGAGCGTCTGACGGAAGCGCCGCAGCTTGAGGAAATCCACATATTGCTCGCGCTCGATCACGGCCACGGGTTCCCCTTCCACCTGCGCCATCGCCGGATCGAACGTCTTATTCGAGTCGGCTTCGCCCAGATATTGCAGCCCGTGCCGTTGCGCGTGCGCCGCGAATTCGTGGAACCACACGGGTTCGTTGATCGGCGCCAGATCGTCGTGAAACAGGACGTCGTCGTCTTGCTCCATGAGGAACTTGGCCTCCGGGTGGTCGAGTCGCTCCAGCAGGCGGCGCGCTTCCGCTATGCGTTCCGCCGGGTCTTGGAGCGCTCGAGTGTGATACAGGAGGATCTCGCGGATCATCTGGCGTGGGTACCGGCCCGGATAGACGTTGTAACTCACGAACACCACGCCTTGCGGCGCCAGGCGTTCGCGGCACACAGCCAGCAGTCTGTCACGCACGCCCGCCGGAATCCAGGAGTAGAGACCGTGAGCGAAGATATAGTCGAACTCTCCCTCACGGGGGC
>JAPKZC010000050.1:1370-4089 GCA_026394025.1 Candidatus Solibacter sp. | reverse complement strand
TCAGCGGCAGCAGGAACTGGCGCCCGCTGATGTCGGTGTAGTCGTAGTCCAGAATCGTGGTGGCCATCTTCACCGGGAACGTCAACGGAATGTTGTCGGCGTTAAGTGTGACGCGCAGCACCACGTGAGTGTCCTTGTCGATCAGAATGCGGCCACTATATGCGGGCACGATGTGTTCCTTGCGCTCGTACTCAATGCCCCATTGCGAGTTGGCCTGCTCCACGCTGTAATGGAACGCCATCACCAACTGATCGCGCAGGCGCGCCCAGCCATCCCACTCAAAGCGCGCGTGCGTGCGCGGCTCGAAGATGTCGCGCAGCAGGCTGCCGAACTCGCCGGTGGAAGTAGCCCCGCCCACGCTCTTATAGTCCTGCGTGGTCGGGTTGTTGTTGTGCATGATCAGCTTGTACTCTTCCTTCTGATCGAAGTAGCTCAAGCGCAGCGTCAGCAGGTCCACCTGCACCCAGGAGGGTTCGCTGGAACGCGCGTTGTACCGGCTCCCGGGGGCGCCGGCCTGATAGCGGCGGACCACTTGCGTCGACAGGAAATTCGGCAGACTCTTGCTGTAATTCAGCGCGTACTCGCGAACCTCCTCCATGATCGCCGCTTGTTCCCGAGCGTTGGGAGCGGGCGGAAGCTCCACCTTCGGCAGCGCCACCGCGGGTTTGGCTGTGGACAGGGTCTGCGACTGGTCCCGCAGCACGCGCAGCGCATTCAGCGTCTTCGGGCCAATGCCGCTGGCCAGCAGTTTCTCGATGGTGGCATCGTCGAGGCGCTCACTCAGCTTGGCCTTGGCAAGAAACTTGCCCACGTCGCTGTCCGCCATCTTGAGTTCCACGGACGAATCAAGGAACTTCATCAACTGGTCCAGCGTCAGGGTCTGGGTCTGCGCAGCTGCGGCGAGGCAGAAAACAAGCATGGCGCCCAGTTGGCGGAAACTCATAGACATTATTTTCTCATGACGCGGCGGAGGGTGCTTCGGGTACCGGAACATAGTGCTCCTTGACCCGCCTCGCCGCCGCCGGACCAACCACTACAGTCAGTTCACCCTCGCTCGCCGCGCGCACCCGTTCCGAACTGCCGAATTCCTTGAGCAGTTTCTGAACTGTTTTCTTGCCCACGCCCGGAATCGTGTCGAGTTCGCTCGTCAACTGTCGCGTGTTGCGCAGCGAGCGATGGAACGTCACCGCGAAGCGGTGCGCCTCGTCGCGAATCGATTGGATCAGGTGCAGGATGGGGGAGAATCGGTCGAGCGTCACCGGCTCGTCCTCCTGTCCGTAGACGTAGATAATCTCTTCGCGCTTGGCAATGGAAGCCACGGGTTGGTCGACGATCCCGATGGCTTCCAGCGCCTCGGCGGCGGCGTGCAACTGGCCCAGTCCGCCGTCGATTAACACCAGTCCCGGCATCGGCGCCTTCTCGTCGCGCAGGCGCGTGTAGCGCCGCGTCACCACTTCCCTCATGCTGGCGAAATCGTCGTTGCCAATCACCGTCTTGATGATGAACTTGCGATAATCGGCCTTCTTCATTTTGCCGTCTTCCCACACCACCATGCTCGCCACCTTGTCGGTGCCCTGTATGTGGGAGATGTCGAAACACTCGATGCGCGCCGGGGCGTCCGGCAGATTGAGCGCCTCCTGCAAAGCCCCTTGAATAACGCGGGAACTCGGCTTCAACACCCGGAACCGCGCGTCGAAACTGTGCCGCGCGTTGGTCTCCACCAGCCCCAGCAGCGCCTTCTTCTGGCCACGCTGCGGGGTGCGGATCTCCACCTTGTGATGGCGCATTTCGCTCAGCAACTCCTCCAGCGCTTCGCGATCTTCAAACTCCACGGGGACGTGGATTTCCGCCGGAATGAACTGCTGGTCCAGGTATATCTGTTTCAGCAGCGAGCTGAAAAATACCGCCTCGTCGTACTCCAACTGGTCTTCCCAGAAGAGCTCGCGGCGATCCACAATCTGGCCGTTGCGCAGGTGGAACAGATTGAGCGCCACCAGTGGGGGCTCGGCGTAGATTGCGAAGATATCCACGTCGTCACCCTTGGCCGCGGCCATCTTCTGGCGCTCCTCAATCTCCTCGACCGTGGCGATCAGGTCGCGCAATCCGGCGGCTTCCTCGAAGCGCGTGTCCTGGCTGGCGGCTGCCATGCGAACCCGCATATCGCGCGCCAGATCCGTATGCCGGCCTTCCAGGAAAAGGCGGACGTCGCGCACGTTGGCCCCGTAGGCGTCGTCGGTGGTCAGCCCCTGCACGCACGGCCCCAGACAGCGATGAATATGGAATTGCAGACAGGGTTTGGGGTGAAACCGCGAGAGGTCGATCTTGCACGATGGCACCTGAAAGTGGCGGTGGATGAAGTGCACCAGGCGGTGCGCCAGGTTGGCCGGGAAGTAGGGGCCGAAGTAAGTGGCGCCGTCCTTGCGCAGGCGGCGAGTCACGTAAACGCGCGGGTACTTCTCGTGAGTCAGTTTGATGTAAGGGTAGGTCTTGTCATCGCGTAGCAGGATGTTGAAACGCGGCTTGTACTGCTTGATCAGGTTGTTCTCAAGCGCCAGAGCTTCCTTCTCGTTGTCCACCAGGATGTAGTCGATATCGCGAGCTTCGCCGATCAGGGTGCCCGTCTTGATATCGGCCAGCTTGTCCTCGGAAAAGTAGCTGCGCACACGGTTGCGCAGGCTCTTGGCCTTGCCGACGTAGATCACGCGGCCCCCGCCGTCCT
>JAPKZC010000050.1:0-1363 GCA_026394025.1 Candidatus Solibacter sp. | reverse complement strand
GCCGTCCTTGTACAGATACACCCCGGGCGAGAAGGGGAGTTGGCCTACTTTGTCACGGAGTTCCATCGAAGGAAGTTATAATCTGATTATGTCACGCTGTGTCGCGGCACTGATGTTGTTGGCGGTGACGCCCCTGCTGGCGCAGGAGAATCCCCAACTCAAAAACCGCGGCGAATCCACCAAGCCCCAGGCCGTGGACAAGGACGGTCTACCGCCCGAGGAAGACAAGTCGATCGCGGTTCCGGTGTACGGTTTCAACCCGCTCCAGGCGCAGAAGGAAATCCGCACCGGCAACTACTACTTCAAGAAGGGCAGCTAACGCGCCGCGGCGGGCCGCTTCGAGGAAGCCACCAAGTGGAACAGCGGCGAACCCGAGGCTTGGCTCCGCCTCGGTGAGGCTCAGGAAAAGCTCAAGGACCACAAAGCAGCTCGCGCCGCCTATACGAAATACCTGGCCCTGGCCGGTGATTCCAAAATCGCCGACGAGATCCGCAAGAAACTGGAAAAGCTGAAGTAAGACCTAGGTTGCCGCGCCCCCCGAGGCCTGCCAGAAGAACACGGAGTGTTCTGCATGCTCCTACTTGAACCCGAACATGCCCCGGGACGGTTCAAGGTCGGCTTCGTTGTGAGCCGCCAGGGAGGCTTCGTGCCTTGCGTTGCTCAGCGCCGTTCACAAAAGTCGTGCGGACTTGGCATCCGGGCATCCCAGCCAGGGCGCCGCCGTTGCTTCACCTCCCAAACGCGCGCCGTACCACCGCCCACGCCCGCTTGCGCCAGGCAACGGCCAGATTCTTTGCATCGCGCCGACAACGTAGTTGCTTTCGCTGCCGCGATCACTGGGGCGCGTGATTCTCACGTAAGAGGCGCGCCACCCCGCGCAGGCCGCTCCACTCTTCCGCCACCACCATTGAGTTCGCCGGATTTCGGGCGTCGTATCTTACGCTCATCGAACTCACCCCGGAGAAATCCACCGCCGCCTCGCCCACGAATCGCGACAGATCCTGCGATGCCGTGTACTCCACGCCGCGCACCGAGTACGAATAGAACACCAGGCTTTCGCGGATCTCCACCAGCATCGCATCGCTGATCTTGCCCACGGCCACCAGATGCGCGCACCGCCGCCGCTCGCGCTCCTCCGCCGTCACCCGCGAACGCTGCCACGCCCGGTACCCGAAGATCGCCAGCAGCACCGCCAACGCCACGGCCAGCGCAACTATCATCAGCTCGGCGGCCGTGTAATGGGTGATCGATAATTCCATCAAGGGTGATCGCTAGCGAGTGGCGGGCGTCTCCGTGAATACCTTATTGTAATCCTTCAGAAACTGCTCCAGCCCTTTGTCCGTCAGCGGGTGATTGAACAGCA
>JAPKZC010000580.1 GCA_026394025.1 Candidatus Solibacter sp. | reverse complement strand
CTCTTCAGGTACTCTTTGTAGTCGTCTTCGAGCGGCATCGGCCACATGCGTTCGCCTTCCGCGCGGGACGCCGCGAGGACGCGATCGCGCATGCCGTCTTCACTGGCGAAGAGGCCGACATTGAGATGCCCCAGGGCCACCACGATGGCGCCGGTAAGGGTAGCGGCATCCACCAGGTGGGTGCAGCCCTGGCGGCGCGCATAGGTCAGCGCGTCGGCCAGGATCAAGCGGCCTTCGGCATCGGTATTGATCACCTCGATAGTCTTGCCGTTCATGGCGGTTACGATGTCGCCGGGCCGTTGGGCGCGGCTGCCGGGCATATTCTCCACACAAGGGATGAACGCGGTCACCGGGATGGCTGGCCGGAGTTGCGCCATGGCGCGCATGGCGCCGATCATGGCTGCGCCGCCGGCCATATCGTACTTCATCTTCTCCATGCCGTCGGCCGGTTTGATGGAGATACCGCCGGTATCGAAGGTGACGCCCTTGCCGACGAGGCCCAGATGAGCACTGCGGTTGGGCGCTGCCGAGGGCCACACCGAGTAGCGAACCCATGCCGAGCTTCTCCATGGCATCGCGATCCACGACGTCGCACTCCAGGCCGAAGTCCGAGGCCATTTGGCGCGCCGCGGCGGCCATGGCGAGCGGAGTCAGGCGATTGGCCGGCTCGTTGACCAGGCCCCTGGCATGATTCTGCGCTTCGGCGAGGATTCGCCCGCGCTCGACGGCGGCATCCAGACCCGGCGTATCGGCGGCCAAGGCAAACGCGTCGATAGATTTCTTGTCGCCGCCGGTCTTATAGAGATCAGGCTCGAAATCGCCCAGGATGGCTCCTTCGATGGCCGCCGAAGCGAAGGCGTCGCCCTCGAATTCGGGGTCGAGGGCAAAGGCTACCGTCTTGATCGATTTGGCTTTCAGATGGCGCACGGCGGCCCCGCTGAGACGGCGCATTTCGGCGGGATCGAATTTTTCCGGTTTACCCCCCCCCGCCAGCAGCACGCGGGTGGCGCGTACTCCGGGCGGGTGGTGGAGCAGGGTCAATTCCAGCGCCTTTCCAGCGATTTCCCCTGAGTCAACAAGGTCCCCGGCTCCGAAGCGGGCATCTCTGCGGCCCTCGAAAACCGGCACGATGAGGGCATCCGCCGCCACCTGGCTGGCGGGCTTGCGTTCGACAGTGATCTGCATCACTATCGATTTTGCCACGTTGCGGGGCAATCCAGACGCCAGAGAAAAATATTCCAAATATTGGAGTTTTCGGAATCCGTTCATTTGGTCGCTTCATCCACTGCTATGTAGCTGTGTTTACAATCTGGCGATTGTGTGGCTGTGGTAAAATGTTGGTGAGTTACCTGGGCACGGAATTACCAAAAGCTGTAACGCCTTGGCCGCAGCTACCGTCCAATAGTGCGTAGACAGCGGTTCTCCAGAGGGAGAACTGGTGGATAAACATGGCTGACCTGTCGCAACCGAACAATCTCTTCTCCGACCCTAACGACCATTTGGCGCATCTGTTGCCGCCTGAGATGGACGATCCTTGGTATAAGTCACTGATTCAAAACCTCAAGGACGCTGTCAACCCGCCGAAGTTGCCACCACTGGTCCTGACTTCCAAGCCGGTTCCCGTGAAAGATATCTGGGGCCTTTACGGGCGCCAGAAGAAGTCTTTCATGATGTCGACGGGTTTCCAGGTCGTCGTTGCGGTCCTGCTATTTACGGTGGCGTCGTCAAAAGCGGTGCAGGACAAGGTGAAGCAAGACGTCCCTCTGATCGCACCGATCGATCTGTCGCCGGTCCCGGTAGCTGCTGTAAAGCCGAAAACCATGCAGGGTGGCGGTGGTGGTGGCGATCGCTCTCCGTTGCCGGCGAGCAAGGGGCGCCTGCCGAAGCAATCTCTGCGCCAGTTCACGCCTCCCATGGCGGTGGTGAACAACCTGAATCCTAAACTGATGATGGAGCCGAGCATCATCGTTCCGCCGGATGTGAAGTTGCCGGATTGCCCGTCATGCTTGAACTACGGCGAT
>JAPKZC010000803.1 GCA_026394025.1 Candidatus Solibacter sp. | reverse complement strand
ATTGTTTGGCATCACTGTCTCCTACCCCACATATACACCCTCTTGGGCGTCGGATCAATCGTCAATAAGGCCTTAATCTCTTAAATAAGCGGCGCGGGGGAGGCCGCTTGCCCGGTAGTGCTCGATCTGCTCGCAAATACAACATACGTAAGGAATTCCGCGTTCGAGATTCTTGTGTTGGTTTTTGACTCTGGCACAGAGCTGGATCAAAAGAACCGGTGAGAAATGTGCAACTACGTTCCCGTACTTACGATACTCTCGATTCTGACGTTCGGACTCCCGGCCCAGGGTGCAACTCTTGAGTCCAGAGTCGCCCAACTCCAACTCGGGAAATCCACCCTCAAAGACGTCGTGCGCACGCCGGGTGAACCGGAGCGCTTAAGTTTCGGCAAGGCCAGACAAAGTGAGTTTCACCCATTCCTGGGGTCTGGCTGTTGAACGACATTGAACGCCCCACTCTTACGGGCGGAGGCCGGACGTCTGCGGCGGCGTAACATTATGCCGGAATTGGCGTGACTATGACGTCCTGACGGCCTGATCAGAAATAAAATCGCGCAGCGAACTGCATGATGCGGGCTGGGCGGGCGGCGGTCAATTGGCCGAATCGCGCGTTGATCTGGTTGCCCTGCGGATCGAACCGGGCGTTGCGATCAAGGTTGTTGAACTGCGTGTGGTTGAACGCATTGTAGAGTTCCCAGCGGAACTGTAGGCGCATTTTTTCGCGCACGGGGAAGTTGCGGAAAACAGCCAAATCCCAGCTGTTAATGCCGGGACCGCGGAAGAGAGTGCGCGCCGAGTTGCCGATGCTGCCGCGTGCGGGGAGTTGGAAAACGTCCGTGCGGAAGAACCGCTCGAAGCTTCGCTCACCCTTGGGCAGCACCGGATTTCCAGTCACGACGATCCGCGCTCCGTCAGTAGATGAGCCGGTAATGTCCATTGCAGTTGTAGTGGAGAACGTCACGTTTTGCGGTGCGCCGCTGATGAAGCTGGCAATGCCGGAAACCTGCCAATTGCGCAGCATGGCGCGGGCAGGCAGGGACCGCCAACCTGGAGCGGGAACCTCCCAGAGCCAATTGGCGCGCAGGGTGTGGGTGCGGTCGAACGCGGCCATGCCGTAGTTCCAGACCCGCACCGGTACCTGGGTGCTGATGAGGTCGGTGTCGTTATCGTTGAAATCCATCGCTTTAGACCACGTCCAGGCGGCGCCAAATTCCAGGCTGTGGGAGAACCGGCGGTTGGCGCTAACCTGCAGCGAATGATAATTCGACGACGCGCCGGAATCGGCGATGCTGATCTGGCCGTAACCTGGGATGGGCCGCAGGAACGCCGCCGGCAGCGGTGTCTTGGTGTTGGTCGGGTCGGCATTTCTGGGGTCGAAATTGGTTCCGAACGGGATGGAATTGATGTCCCGGGCCCACATGAGGTGACGGCCCAGGGAACCGACATAGGCCACGTCCACCACGGTGCCCCGACCAATCTTGCGCTGCACCGAGAGGCTGTAGTTCATGACGCAGGGAATCTCGCCGCTACGGTCCACGCCATTGACGTTCTGCGGGAACAACCAGCCGGCTGAGGAGAGCAGCGTGGGCATGGTTCCGAAATAGATCACCGGCGTGTTTACCAGCGGCGGCTGGCCGGTGTACCGCTGTACGGTGGATGCCACGCTCTGGCGATTGTAGAACATGCCGAAGCCGCCGCGGATTGCCATGGCCCCCTTCCCCTCGGGATCGAACGCGAAACCGAGCCGTGGGCCGAACTGCACGCCGCGTCCGTTGGTGAGGCCGCGCGGATACCCGGCATCGGTGGAGGGGGATATCATTCCGTTGGCCGCAACGCCCGCTCCCGGCGCGATGTCGCCGATCACGGTGGCTGGTAACACTTCACCGGTCACGGGATTGATGCCGGACTTGCGGCCGTCCGCCATGATGGGACGTACCAACTGGACGCGCCCGGCCGGGCTATACTGAGCTGCTACGAAACCGGAGAGGAGGTCATCCATCTCGGACGCGGGTGAAACAATTGCGAAGCGCATCCCGTAATCGAGCGTCAGCCGCCGGTTGATACGCCAGTTGTCCTGGGCAAACCACTCACTGTTCCGCAGAAGGTAACGCGGGAAAAAGCGTCTGGAGGTTTCCGAATAGGAATTGAACACGCCGAGAGCGGCGTTCGCGTAGGCATACCCGCTGTTGAGAGGATTGTTAGCGTTATTCCCAAAATCGAAGCTGCCGTGGAAGGTGCCGTCGGTGCTCACATTGCGGGTAACGCGATCCACATAGATGCCCACCTTGAACATGTGCGGTCCACGCGCGATCGAGAGATTATCTGTGAATGTGAGCACCTGGTTGGGGCCGCCAAGCGGGAATTGGCCGGCGATGGAAAGCTGAGCGGCGCCGGATACGCCGCCGAACGTGGCGTCCGGAAGAAGCCGCATGGGGTTGCTGGACGGATTGAACTGGCCGAGTTTGAAGCCGGCCGTATCGCGTTGATTCTGGCGGACGGCCTCATCGATATTCGTATCGACGCCCTCGGCGCGGCTGTAGCCCACGTTGAATTCATTGATGACCGCTGGGGAGAAAATGCGCTGGTAGCGAGCCGTATAAACCCGCGCGAGATAGTCGTAGGTATTGTTCACTTGCGGCCAGTTGCCGCCGTTGGGCCGCCATCCACGCGTTATATCCGAGTGGGTGGACACATTGACGGAGAGTACATTGGCGGGGTTCAGATGATAGTCGAGCTTGAGCGTATCCATGCGTTGCGGGAGTTCGGCCCGGCTCTGGAAGACGTAGTTGTAGGCGCCAGCAGAGATGGTGCGGTCAAAGAAGTTCGGCTTGGGAAAAACGTTCAGCAACGCCTGGCCGTTGGGGTCCAGGCGGCTGAGCGGAATCCGGTTGCCGGCGAACGGTTGGCGCGTGGTGGGATCCATGGTGGCGACGGGCTTGCCTCCCAAATCCACCGACCGGGAGAAGTCACCGGCGCGCTCGAGTTCAGTGGGTACAGTGACCTGTCCCCCCGACGTTGAGGCCGAAGGCCAGAACTCCTGCGACCAGAAGAAGAACAGCTTTTCGCGGTTGCGGTTGAACTTGCCGGGAATGT